>JAKBDW010000073.1:0-5765 GCA_021834245.1 Pseudomonadota bacterium | reverse complement strand
CCGTTCATTGCGTCAGCGGCTTATCTTTACTGGGTCAGCGTGACGCCGCTGTCACCAGAGCCCAAGATCTACGTGGTACAGCCCGGCACCACCCTGCGCGGCTTCGCCCACCAGCTGTACGACGAAAAAGTGCTGCCGGATGCCCATACTCTGGTATGGCTTGCCTATCTCAAAGGCCAAGGTCGCGATCTCAAGGCCGGCGAATACCGATTCCGCAAAGGCGTCACGCCGATGGAACTTCTCGACCAGGTGGTGAACGGCCGCGTGGTTGAATATCCGTTCACCATTGTCGAAGGCTGGACCTTCAAGCAGGTGATGCAGTCGCTCGATGCGGCTCCGCGTCTGACGCATACACTGCAGGGCATGCCGCCGCAAAAGATCATGGCTAGCCTCGGCTATCCCGGTATGTCACCCGAAGGACGATTCTATCCTGACACTTATTACTATTCGGCCGGGATGTCAGATCTGCTTGTTCTGCAGCGCGCGTTTCAAAAAATGGATGTGACGCTACAGAAGGAATGGGCATCGCGCGACTCCAGCGTACCGCTCAAGACGCCGGAACAGGCACTTACCCTGGCGTCTATCGTGGAAAAGGAATCAAGCAAACCGGAAGAACGCAGCATCATCGCTGGTGTGTTCGCCAATCGCCTGCGTCTGGGAATGAGACTGCAGACTAATCCGACCGTGATCTACGGTATGGGAGATAGATACCACGGCAAGATCACGTTCCGCGATCTCGCGCGGCCCACACCCTATAACACATACGTGATCCATGGCCTGCCGCCGACACCGATCGCAATGCCGAGCGAGGATTCACTGCATGCCGCGCTCAATCCGGCCGACACCAAGGCGCTTTATTTCGTGTCGCGCGGCGACGGCACGCACGTATTTTCAGACAACCTCGCAGATCACAACCGCGCGGTCATCAAATACCAGCTGAAGGGCAAACCGCTGCCTCAGGCATCGGCCGAGCATCTCGCCTACGCCAAGTCGAAACCACATCACCGCCGGCAGGTGCACAGGCGCCGTACAGGCGAAGCCAATAAGTGACCATTGGGCGCTTCATTACGCTGGAAGGCGTTGAAGGCGCCGGCAAGAGCACGAACCTCGCATTTCTCGAGGAGTTGCTGCAAGCCGCCGGCATCCAGTTCCTCACCACGCGCGAACCCGGCGGCACTAGTCTGGGTGAAGCTTTGCGCCAGATCCTGCTGCACGGAAATCACGAGGGCATCTGCAGCGACAGCGAGCTGCTTCTCATGTTTGCCGCCCGCGCCGAGCACCTGGCAAAGCGCATTCGACCGGCCCTGGCGCAGGGCGCCTGGGTGTTGTGCGATCGCTTCACCGACGCCACCTATGCCTATCAGGGAGGCGGCCGCGGCGTGCCCGACCGGCGCATTCGCGTGCTGGAGCAATGGGTGCAAGAGGAATTGCGCCCGGACCTCACATTGCTGCTGGATATCCCTGTGGAAGAGGGCCTAAGGCGCGCCGGCAAGCGCAGTGCCCCGGATCGCTTCGAGCGTGAAAACCGCGAATTTTTCGAGCGTGTGCGGGCCCATTATCTGGACGCGGCGGCACGCGAGCCGGTACGCATCCGCGTAGTTAACAGCGCGCTGCCGCGCGAACAGGTTGAGGACCAGATCCGCACCATCATGCGGGAATTCCTGGCATGAGCCGTCAGCCGCAGCTCTATCCCTGGACCCGCCCGCAAGCGCAGCGGGTACTGCAGGGCATCGACCGTCTGCCGCACGCCTTTTTGCTTAACGGGCCGCGCGGCCTGGGCAAGGCGCAGTTTGCCGCGCTCCTGTCGGTGGTGCTGTCCTGCAAGCGGCCCGACCTTGCCAACGCGACCGCCTGCGGAACCTGCCAGAACTGCCGCCTGCTGGCAGCCGGCAATCACCCCGATGTGCGCTGGGTGGCTCCGTTGGAAGAGGGCAAGGCGATTACCATCGACGAGATCCGGGAACTGGCTGATCTTCTGCAGCTACGCCCGCATATCGGCCAGCGCAAGATCGTGATCATCTCTCCTGCAGAGGCCATGAACAGCAACGCGGCCAACAGCCTGCTAAAAGTGCTAGAAGAACCGCCGTCCGACAGCCTGCTGCTTCTCGTCACCGCCGATCCCACGCGCCTGCCGGCCACAGTTCGCAGCCGCTGTCAGCGCCTGACTTTCACCACACCGGAACGGCGCGTAGCCCTTGAGTGGATTCAGGCCACGGCCGGGCTGCCGGGGGAACAGGCACAAGTGCTGCTCGATCTGGCCGGTGGTGCAACGCTACGCGCTCTGGAACTGACGCACAACGACTTCCTTAACGTGCGCGGCGAACTGCTGAGTGACGTGGAAAACCTTGCGCAAAAGCGCGCCGATCCACTGGCCTGTGCTGCCCGCTGGAAGGCGCACGGGGCACGGCTTTGCCTAGATTGGCTGCAAGGCGGCATCATGGATCTCATCCGTATCGGCGCCGCACCCCGGTGCGAAGGCATCGTCAACCGAGACGTGCGTGAACGGTTGCATGTGCTGCAAAAGCGGTTAGACTTGAAGCAGTTATTCCGTTTTCTTGAGACAGTATCTGACAGCAGGAACCTGGCGGGCGGTCCTTTGGACGACCTGCTTCTGCTTGAGGATGTTCTGATCCGATGGACGAGACTGGCACAGCATCCTTGAACTATGGCTGAAAATATGAAACCGGTTGCCGCGATAGCTCGCCCGGGCGTGCTGTCGCTGACCATCAAAGACAAAAGCGCCCTCTATGCTGCGTACATGCCGTACGTGAAGGGCGGTGGCATTTTCATTCCCAGCACCAAGTCCTACAAGCTTGGCGACGAAGTCTTCATGCTGCTCACTCTGATGGACAGCAGGGAAAAGATTCCCGTCGCCGGTCATGTAGTGTGGGTCACACCAGTGGGCGCCCAAGGAAGCCGCGCCGCTGGTATCGGTATCCAATTCAGCGAAAAGGATTCTGGTACGGCACGCAACAAGATCGAAGCATTGCTGGCTGGCCAGCTGACTTCGGATAAGCCGACCCACACCATGTAACATGTCGCTGCTCGTCGATTCCCACTGCCACATCAATTTCGAACCGCTCGCCAACCAGCTTCCCCGGATCCTCGAAAACGCCCGCGCCAACGAAGTCGGCTATTTGCTGTGCGCGGCCGTTAATCTCGAGGATTTCCCGCAGATACGCGATTTGGCCCACAGCCATCCCAATATCTATGGTTCGGTCGGCGTCCATCCCGATCACACCGAAGGGAGGGAACCGTCGGTGGAAGAGCTGACGCAGCTGGCAGCCGACCCGCGCATCGTGGCTATCGGCGAGACCGGGCTCGACTACTACCGTGCAACTGGCGACATGGGCTGGCAGCAAGAGCGCTTCCGTTGCCATATCCGGGCGGCGCGCAAAAGCGGCAAGCCACTTATCATTCACACACGCGAGGCCGCAGCAGATACCCTGCGCATCATGCGTGAGGAGGGGGCCGAGCAGGTCGGCGGCGTGATGCACTGTTTCACCGAAAACTGGGACACGGCGCAAGAGGCACTGAATCTCGGTTTCTACATTTCCTTCTCAGGAATCGTCACTTTTCGCAACGCCGAGGCACTGCGCGAGGTGGCGCTGCGCGTACCCGAAGAGCGGCTGCTGGTCGAAACCGACTCACCTTACCTTGCCCCAGTACCCCATCGGGGCAGGACTAACGAACCCGCGTATGTGCGGCATGTGGCGGAACTGCTTGCCACGCTGCGCAACGTCAGCGTGGAACGCATCGCCCAGGTTACAACCGCCAATTTTTTCCGCCTTTTCGCCCCTGCAGATATGCCGGCCCATCTTTAAATCACATTAGAAAGTACATATAACACGTTATTATTAAAGCATTAAATATCTAACGCTTCCAGTGCTCGATCAAGCGTTTCGTGGCTGTGGTAGATGTGGGGAGAAAAACGGATGCCGCCAGCGCGCTGCGCGCAGATGATGCGCTGGGCGCGCAAATGCTCGAACAGCGTCGCAACGGCGAGGCTGCGGTGGCGGAAGGTCACGATGCCGGCATGGCGTCCAGGCCGATTGTCGGTGATCAGCTCAAGCTGCGGATTCCTTACAATCGCATCCATCAAATAGGCGGCGTTGCCCAGCACGCGCTTTTCCATCTCTGCAGCACCAATATCCTCGATTAGCGAGAGACTCGCGGCAAACGCGTGGATGCCCAGCATATTCGGACTGCCGCACTCGAACCGTCGGGCGGAGGCGGCAGGACGCCATTGCGTGCGCTCGAAATCGTGCGGATGATCGGTCATGTGCCAACCATATTCGTGCAGCGCCAGACGCTCGCGCCACGCTGGCGAACAATAGAAGACCGCAATGCCTTCCGGCCCGAGAAGCCATTTATGCGCATCGGCTGCAAGAAAATCGATCGCCATGCTCTGCACATCATGTGCCGTAACGCCGAGTCCCTGGATCGCATCCACGCAAAAGGCGATGCCGCGTTCGCGACACTGCCGGCCAAGACGTTTAAGGTCAATCCGCAGTCCGCTGGCGTATTGCACGCTGCTTACAGCGAGCAGACGCGTGCGCGCGTCGGCAGCGGCCAGCAATGCAGATTCGCCATCGCCACCGCGCTCCAGCGAAACCTGACGCAATTCCACACCGCGACCAGCCAGCGACTCCCAGACAATGCGATTTGACGGAAACTCCTCGTTGCTGATGACGATGTTGTCTCCTGCGGTCCACGGAAAACCCTGCGCCACCGTGGAAAGACCCTCGGAGGTGTTCTTGAGCAGCGCGATGTCGTCGGCAGACTGTGCATTAATCAGGCGCGCCAGTTGCCCGCGCAGTTCCTGCTCCTTTTCTAGCCAGGTCACATAGTCGCAAGCCCCCATGTCGACACATTCGGCGGCGAATCGTCGTACCGCCTCGCCGGTGCGCAACGGCCAGGGCGCAACTGCGGCATGGTTGAGATACACGAGATTGCTTTCGACCGGAAATTCCTGTTCGAAAAGATCGTCCAGATCCATCATGGATATGTCTGCCAATTGGGGGTTATTGGAACCCTTGCGCCTTGAGACTGACCCGAAGAGTCCTGGCGCGTGGGATAAGGTTTATGCGCGCGGATTATACCTCAAGCCGGCGTCCTGCGGCGGGCAATCAAAAGTGCCGCAACCGGATCACGATATGCAGGCAGCACTCGCGACATATCACAAAGTCGCTCCCGCACAGGCGCGCAATGGCCGGATTTCGGACATGACCTGGCGCGCGAAGATGACACCGCGGTCTGCCACCGGCAGTCCAGCAGTGTGCAACGCTGTCGCGGTCCAGGTGTTGCAGGTATGAAAGGCGTCGTAGGATTGTGTGGATGCAAAGAACTCGCTGGGCGGAGCAACCTCGGCTTGCAGTCCAACCAGCTCGCCGCGCCGGTCTTTCTGGAATGAATCTCCGACATAGGCCTGCAACTTTCGAAAGCCGGCGCCACTGACGCATAGCCAGTGCACTGCCTCGATCGAGGTGCCGGCGGCGCCCGGATTATGCTGATAGGCCTGCACGTAGACCGCGCTGCGTGAGGGAAAGAGAGCGGCGATCGCCATGCCGATATCAGGCCGTGTCGTCATGTAAAAATGGCGATTACCCCATCCGAGCTCAAGATATTTCGCGTGCGGAAACCATCGACGCAATTCGACCAGCGGCGAGCCGAGTTTATCCGCTGGAAGCATTACGCCGGTATGCCAGCCTGCGTCCAGCACGCCAATGGTTACCGGCGCGTCGACCGGTAGCGTAGCCGCGGAT
>JAKBDW010000128.1:0-5804 GCA_021834245.1 Pseudomonadota bacterium | reverse complement strand
CGCCACCATCAAGGCCATGAAGCAGGCGCGGGAAAAGATCGTCTGCCTGACTGCCTACGACTACAGTTTTGCCAGCTTGCTCGATCGCGCCGGTGTCGACATCGTGCTGGTCGGCGACTCACTGGGTAATGTGATTCAAGGCCATAATTCCACGCTACCAGTGACGATTGATGACATGGTTTACCATTCGGCCTGCGTGGCGCGTGGCGTGACGCGCGCGCTGCTGGTCGTCGATATGCCGTTCATGAGTTATCAGATCAGTGCGGCGCAGGCCTTGGAGAACGCCGGTCGTCTTATGAAGGAAGGAGGCGGGCAGGTCGTCAAGCTCGAAGGCGGCGCGCCGATGGTCGATACCGTACGTTTCCTCGTGGAGCGGGGAATTCCTGTATGTGGACATCTCGGCCTGACACCGCAGTCCGTTCACCAGCTGGGCGGTTTTCGCGTGCAGGGCAGGGATGACACATCTGCCCACCGAATCCGGGAAGATGCGCGATTGCTGCAAGAGGCCGGGGCAAGTCTGATCGTGCTGGAGGCGATGCCGGCAGCGCTGGCTGCGACGGTCAGTGCCGATCTCGAGATTCCGACCATTGGAATTGGAGCCGGAGTTGATTGCGACGGCCAGGTATTGGTGCTGCAGGATATGCTCGGGCTGTATCCACGGCCGAGTCCCAAGTTCACGAAGAATTTCATGCAGGGCAGGGACAGCATCGAGGCTGGCGTGCGCGCCTATGTGGAAGAGGTGCGCGCGGGGACCTTCCCCGGGCTGGAGCATTCATTCAGCTGACTCCATGGATCTCGTCAGGACAGTCACTGAGCTGAAGCGCGAGTTGTCGTCGCTGCGCTCGCGGCGCAAGCGCATCGCTTTCGTGCCCACGATGGGCAATTTGCATGATGGTCACGTCCATCTCGCGCAGCATGCACGCCAACATGCCGACGCGGTTGTAGTCAGTATCTATGTGAATCCGCTTCAGTTCGGGCCAAGTGAGGATTTCGCCGCGTATCCGCGTACCCTCGAGGCCGACATGGCAAAGCTGCGTGCAAGCGGCGTCGAATTGCTTTTTCTGCCCGACGACCACGAGATTTATTCGCGCGGTCGCGCAGCCCAGACCATCGTGGAGGTTCCCGCGGTGAGCGATATCCTGTGCGGTGCCTCGCGTCCCGGCCATTTCCGCGGTGTCACCACCGTGGTCAATCGCCTTTTCAACCTGGTGTCGCCCGATGTGGCGCTGTTCGGGAAAAAGGATTACCAGCAGTGGTTGCTAATCCGTCTTATGGTGAGCGATCTTGGAATGCCGGTGGAAATAATAGGTGTCGATACGGTGCGCGCCGCCGACGGGCTGGCGCTAAGTTCGCGCAATGGCTACCTCAGCGACGCGGAGCGGCGTATCGCGCCATCGCTGTATGCAACGTTAACCGCAATAAAGGGTCAAATGATAAGTGAAGGTTGCATTCCAATCGGCGCGGAAGCAGAGGCAGTTAAGATGCTGTCGCAACACGGCTTTCGTCCGGATTACATCAGTATCAGGCGGCGTAGCGATCTGGCGACGCCCGGGTCCGAGGACCGGGAACTTGTGATTCTGGCGGCGGCATGGCTTGGCCGGGCGCGGCTACTGGATAACGTCGAGGTTGATCTTGGCCGGTAAGAATTTGTAAGTAGTAGTCTAAAATCGGATAATAGGACTTTGGTTAGTTATTTTTCGGTCTAGAGGCTTTCTCATGCAGAGAACCTTGCTGCGAGCCAAGCTGCACCGGGTGCATGTCACCCATTCGGAGCTTGATTACGAAGGATCGGTGGCGATCGACGGCCGTCTTCTGGACGCCGCCGACATCCGTGAATACGAGCGTATCGAGGTGTACAACGTGCGCAATGGCGAGCGTTTCAGCACCTATGCCATCCGTGCCCAGGATGGATCCGGGATTATTTCGGTCAATGGGGCTGCCGCGCACAAGGCCCAGCCGGCGGACATTCTGATTATCTGCGCCTTTTCCATCGTGGAAGAAAAAGAGCTGGCCCTGTTCAAGCCGCGGCTCGTGTATGTCGACGAACACAATCGCATCACGCACACGCGCAACGCGATTCCGGTTCAGGTGGCGTGAACGCAGCTACGCCGGATCGTCAAGACATGAATAAGGCGGCCCCGCAATCCGGGCCGCCTTTTTTTTGGTACCGAGGGTCGGAATCGAACCGACACGGTGTCACCACCACCGGATTTTGAGTCCGGCGCGTCTACCAGTTCCGCCACCCCGGCTTCGTACTGTGCAAGTATAGCAAGCCTGACGTTGGCGAGACAGCCAGTCGCCACTGGCTTGTGAACGCAGAGGAGGAGATAAGGATGCGCGTATTGGCCGGAGATATCGGCGGCACCAAGACGCTACTGCAGATCGTCGATTGTGCGAATAATGCGAGGCGTGTCGTCGCCGAAAACCGCTACGCAAGCGGTTCGTACGACGGCCTGGTTTCCATGTTGCGTGAGTTCCTGGGTTCAGCTGGCCTAGATCGTGCGTCGCAGATTCATGGCGCCTGTTTCGGCGTTGCCGGGCCGATTACCGATATTGCCAACGCGCAGCGCGCGCAACTCACCAATCTGCCCTGGGAGATCGACACCGCGGACCTGGCGCGTGCGCTCGGCACAGAGCGTGTGCGGCTGATCAACGATTTTCAGGCGATAGGCTACGGCATCGAAGCGCTAGCGCCGCATGATGTGGTAGTGCTGCAGGAAGGCGCAGAGATACCGCGTGCGCCGCGTGTCGTTATCGGGGCCGGTACCGGGCTGGGCGTTGGCATTCTCGTATGGCAGCGTGATCATTATGAAGCTCTGCCAACAGAAGGTGGGCATGCGGACTTTGCGCCAACTGATGAGCTGCAAACGGACCTGTTGCGTTATCTGAGGGAAACGACAGGCCACGTGTCCTATGAGCGGGTGCTTTCCGGGCCCGGAATACTGAACATTTACTCGTATCTGTGCGCCGGCGCCGGCCAACAGTCGGATCTTGCGGCTGCAAGACAGGCGGATGATCCGGCAGCAGCGATTGCGAGCGCGGCGCTGGAAGGAAAAGACAAGCTCGCTAGGCGTGCGCTGGATGTGTTCGTCATGATCTATGGCGCCGAGGCCGGTAATCTTGCGCTCACCTGCCTGGCCCGCGGCGGAGTGTACATTGCCGGTGGAATTGCGCCCAAGCTGATAGACAAGCTTGGGGAACCGGCGTTCATGCGTGCTTTCAACGACAAGGCGCGCATGGCGGCAGTGACGGCAACCATGCCGGTGCGTGTGGTGATGAATCCAGCTGTCGGCCTCCTCGGCGCGTCGCTCGCCGCAGGCCGCCTGTAAACCGGGGCAGGTGACGTGCGGCAATGTTAGCGCCGGATTCCTTACTATTGCGCGCGCTTCTTTGCGAAATACGCGGTTTCATCAGTGATCGTTGCCCAGCTTCCTGTTAGGTGCCGATTTCCGCGGGAGAAGTCGACGGACGAATTGGTGCGTGTCTTGCGTGAAAATGCTGCGCCAAGACTGTTGCCGTGAAATGCGAAGAGGCCGTGGCGTGAAATACTGTCCACAATGCGGGAAATTGCTGGAGCGCTGTCGAATAGACGATATTGAGAGGCAGTCATGTGTGTCGAAGGACTGCGGGTTTGTGAACTGGGACAATCCTGTCCCGGTAGCAGCGGCGCTGGTTCAGTATCAGCAAGATATAATTCTGGCCAGAAATTCGCAGTGGCCGCCGGGTGAGTTTTCGCTGATAACCGGTTATCTTGAAAGAGGCGAGACTCCGGAAGAAGCCGCGATACGCGAAGTGAAGGAAGAGCTTGGGCTTGATGCTGAGGTAGGGGGCTTTATCGGTTGCTATTCTCTGCGCGAGAAGAATCAGCTGATTCTGGCTCACTGGGTAGTTGCCAGCGGCGAACTGCAGGCGAACGACGAGATTGCCGAAATCCGTTTTCTCTCGCGCGCCGACTTGAGTCGATGGAAATTCGGCCGCTTTGCGTTGACCTCCGAGATCGTGAGCCGCTGGCTGCAGAATTTTCCGTTCCCCGGCGTGCCTAATCAAAGCTGACGGCTTTGCGCGGGAATCTGATGGCATAGCGTGTCTGTCGGTTTCTCTGGAGCGCTGGTTGCCTTTGAATCTGTGCAAGCTGGAATTGAACTGGCTCCCATGGCGGCGATGGCGCGCTTTGATCTGGAAACAGGAAGGGACTATCGGCAACCTTGATTCAGGACTCCGGGAGCCGGTCGCCGGCTGGTCAATGCCGCGGAAATTGATGTGTATCTTGGCTTGCAAGAACTACGGGGAAAGTCATGCAAAAAGGCAAATGTCTTTGCGGTGCTGTAACGTACTAGGTCGCGGGCGAGCTTGGTCCGATCTTTTTTTGCCATTGTTCGCGCTGCCGCAAGGTCAATGGTTCGGCGTTTAATGCCGCCGATCCGGTCAAGAAGAAGGAGCTTCATGTTGTGACGAGAGCGGAAAAGCTCACCGATTTCGAATCGTCGCCTGCTGTTGGCAGGGTGTTTTGCAGCGTGTGCGGGTCGCGGATTTTCGGCCGCCATGACGCGATTCCTGACACCATTCGCCTGCGTATCGGGACTCTCGATACGCCGGTGACAGCGAGACCCGCCGCCCATATCTTTGTCGGTTCCAAAGCCGAATAGTGCGATATATGCGACGATTTTCCACAGTACCCGGACAAGCCCTCGGCGTGAGGATCACACCGCGGCAAGGTATCCGCGAGAGCCCGCGGAAATGGCGCAATGTTTGTCGCGATGATGAACATGCAGGCCAGATAACGGTTAATCCCTCCTGTCAGGTTTGAGTACGGCAGTATTGGCAGTCGCAACCGGCAGCAGTGACGCGCGGTTGGCGTTGCAAAGGCAGCAGATCAAATAAGGAGCTGTGCCCGGTCGGCTTGGCAACCAAAAAAGTCCCTCCCGGCCCGAGGGCGGGGAGGGACTGCTGGAAAGCGACATCGATCGTTGCTTTGAGCGCGTTTATGTTGTTACGGCCGATCTACCGTCTCCGACTGCAGAACCTGCTGGCTGACCGTCAGCTTGCTAACTTCGACCAGCGGCATGAGACCGACTCGAACAATACCGCGTAGCGTGTCGTGTTGCCGCAGATAGTCGGCCACCGGCGGGCTGAACCGGTAGTACCAGCCGACAAACACTCGTCCCGGGGAGTTGGTGAGAAGGTACTCGTCGCGGAAGGCGCGCAGGTAACGCACGTCTTGCGCCATGGGTGTGCCGTACGCTGCCGTGGCAATGAAGCAGCCACTGCTGCTCCCGCCGCTGGACGTCGCGGCCACCTCGAAGGCGCCGATATCCGGAGTGGCGTCGCGTGCCACACCGCGTTCGTCAACGGAAAAAATAGTCCCGCCTAACGGCTTTGCCGCGCCAATGGCGATGCTTCCGGACAAAAGCGCCTGCGTCTGGGTTGGCCCACCGTTGTTGGCCAGAAACCCGAGACCCGGGTCGAGCGGACCAAGGAAGTTGCCGCTCTTGTCTCCAGACATTGTCAACGTGCAGGTCCCGTCGCTGTCGATATTGTTGCCAAGGGAGCGAAATGACCAGTTTGAAGTGGAACCAGTCTGCCCGCAGTTGGCGTTCACCGCCGGATTGCCTTTGGTGTTGCGTGCCACCAGGGTATTCTGCACTGTGACACTCGCGCTACCCGACTGAAAAATGTTGATACCGGCGCCGCCCGGCACTGTTTCGCCGGTCGTTCCCGGGGACGAGTTGTCAGCAACGGTGGAGTAGGTCAGGAATGCGGGGCCGTTGGTGTACAGGCCAGCGCCCACGTCGCCGGCCGAATTT
>JAKBDW010000071.1:0-5820 GCA_021834245.1 Pseudomonadota bacterium | reverse complement strand
GGTACGCACGCGAGCTAGTAGGTCGCGCAGACGAATTTCCTCCTTGTTTCCGCTCTTTGCTCCTTTTTCGGCCCGTGCCTGCGCCTTTTCCACGGTTTCCAGATCAGCAAGTGCGAGCTCGGTATTGATAACATCGACATCGGATAGCGGGTCGATGTGTCCGCGCACATGCACAATGTTTTCATCCTCGAAACAGCGAACCACGTGCGCCACTGCATCGACCTCGCGGATGTGCGCGAGAAACTTGTTGCCCAGCCCTTCACCCTTGGATGCACCCTCCACCAGCCCGGCGATGTCCACAAATTCAATGGTTGCCGGAATTGTCTTCTCTGGTTTGGCGATCGTCGCAAGTTTTGTCAGCCGTGGATCCGGCACCTCTACGATGCCGACGTTCGGGTCGATGGTGCAGAAAGGGTAATTTTCGGCTTGAATGCCCGCCTGAGTGAGCGCGTTGAAGAGGGTGGATTTGCCTACGTTCGGTAATCCCACAATGCCACATTTGATTCCCATACCTGGCTACACCTCGCGCGCACGTGTATGCAGCGCGTTCATGACTTTTTGTACGTTACCTTGCACAATATCTTCGATATGCGCGACGGCATCTTGAATTGCCGTGTCGATCAACTGCTGCTCGGTTTCCGGTGCCCTGTGAAGGACGTACGAGACTACCTGCGCGCTGCTTGCGGGCCTTCCGATGCCGATACGCAGTCGTAAAAACTCGCGCCCCGCCAGATTGGTAATGGTATCGGCAACCCCGTTATGGCCGCCGTCGCCACCGCCGCGCTTCAGACGCACAGTTCCCGGCGCCAGATCCAGCTCGTCGTGCACGATAAGAATTTCCTCGACCGGGATCTTGTAGTAACGCGCCAGGCGGGACACAGCTTCTCCGCTACGGTTCATAAAGGTGTCTGGCTCAAGCAACCAGACATCCCGGCCCGCGACGGAAACATGTGCAGTCCGCCCCCGAAATCGCGCCTCGAGGCGCAGACTGCCGCCGAGCTTGCTAAGAAGCGCATCCACAAACCAGAATCCCGCATTGTGCCGCGTCCCAGCATACTCGTCTCCTGGGTTGCCAAGTCCCGCAATCAAGGAGACGCCCGGACTCATCGACACCATGCTTCGGCCTCAACCTGCCGATGGCTTGCGCTATTTGGATTCCTTCTTGGCGGAATCGGCAGCCGCACCTGGTGCTGCGCCCGCCGCTGGCGCCGCGGCACTCTCGGTTGCGGCAGCAGCCGCGGCAGCCGCTTCTGCCTCGGCCTCAATCGCAGCGCGTACGACCGTGATCGTTGCCACCGCCAGATTATCTCCGCCATGGGCAATACTGGTGATTGTTACGCCCTCTGGCAGCGGGATGTCGCTCAGGTGGATGGACTGACCAAGGTTCAGATTGGAAAGATCAATTGTCAGGAACTCAGGCAACTGGTGAGGAAGACAGGTCACGTCCACCTCGCTCATCAGATGCGCGACAATGCCGCCCTGCAGTTTGACGCCAGGCGCGACTTCCTGGTTGATGAAATGCAGGGGCACGTGCATGTGCAGCTTCTCTGTTGCACTGATGCGCTGCAGATCCAAATGCTGGATACGCGGTTTGAATGGATGCATCTGGATGTCACGCAACACCGCCTGTTGCTTCTCACCGCCGATATTTACAGTCAGAATCGAGGTGTAGAACGATTCGTTCTTCGCCGCGTGAAACAGCGCGTCGTGGTCAAGCGCCAGCATCACCGGCTCCTTGTTGGCGCCGTAAATAACTGCGGGAATCTTGCCGGTGTTACGAAGGCGGCGGCTCGCACCCGTACCTTTCGACTCACGCGGCTCAGCGTTCAGTTCAAATTTTGCCATTTGTCTATCTCCACTAGGTTTTCAGTTCCTGCCTTCCCCGCGACCAGGCTTGGCAGGTCTATCACTCCGGGCTCAGGTTCTGCATCTTTCCTGAAATTGCTGCACTTTGCGCCGGAAACTTAAAAAACTTGCTGCTCCCAAATGCCAATCGCTGTGGCCTTCGCGTCCTTGCCGATTCGTCAATTCGGGCGTCCTGCCTTCATTCCTTGCCAAAGGCCCATTCAATTAGCGCTGACTCGAACAGCGGCACTGCCCTTGCAGGCAGTACACATGCCGCTAGTCCATGAACAAGGTGCTGACCGAATCGTCATTGGCGATTCGGCGCATTGTCTCAGCCAACAATTCGGCAATGCTCAGCTGGCGAATGCGCCGACATGCCTTTGCCTCCGGACGCAGCGGGATAGTGTCCGTAACAACCAGCTCATCCAGCCGCGAATTATCTATCCGCTGTACCGCCTGACCCGACAACACCGGATGAGTACAGTAAGCGACAACCTTCAAAGCGCCATGATCCTTCAGTGCCGCCGCTGCCTCGCACAAGGTGTTGGCGGTATCCACAAGATCATCCATCAGCACACAGGTGTGCCCCTCAACCTCGCCGATGATATTCATGACCTTGGCTTCGTTCGGTCTCGGGCGGCGCTTGTCTATGATTGCCAGACCGGCGTCCAGGTGTTTGGCCAAAGCCCGGGCACGCACCACGCCGCCGACATCCGGAGATACCACAAGCAAGTCCTGGTACTTGTTGCGCCAAATATCACCAAGCAGAACTGGCGCGGCATAGATATTGTCGGTCGGGATATTGAAAAATCCCTGGATCTGATCGGCATGTAGATCCATGGTTAGCACACCGTTCGCACCAGCCACAGTAATCATGTCCGCCACGACCTTGGCGGTTATCGCAACCCGCGCAGTGCGCGGGCGACGGTCTTGGCGCGCATATCCATAATAAGGTATCACTGCGGTCACACGACGCGCCGACGCCCGTTTGATCGCATCGATCATCACCAAGAGCTCCATCAGGTTGTCGCTGCTTGGCGCGCAGGTCGGCTGAAGTACGAAGACGTCACGTCCGCGCACGTTCTCCATGATCTCAACCAAGGTTTCGCCGTCGCTGAATCGACCGACATGCACCTTGCCGAGGGGGATGCCGAGGTGATGAACCACCCGCTCCGCCAGAGCCGGATTGGCGTTCCCGGTGAATACCGCCATGTTGTCTACTGACACTTGCTTCTCCGCTGACGCGCCTCGCTAACCCGCCAATCAAAGTCCGTCAGTGCGGACCGCCGATCAGGACGCTCCGGCATCCTGGATTTGGCTGGGGTGCCAGGATTCGAACCTGGGAATGCCGGAATCAAAATCCGGTGCCTTACCGCTTGGCGACACCCCAATTTAGTCGTTGCCGTCGCGCTGGTGAATTGGATGCAAGTTCACGCCGCGCACAGCCAAGGCCTTGGCAAAACCCACTGGACAGCGCTTAATGATTTCCTGTGCTCCAGCCTCATCGGCTACCGGCAGGAACAGACAGGACCCAGAACCCGTCATGCGCGCATCCCCAAAATTCTCCAACCACTTCAGCGCTTTATCCACTTCTGGGTAAAGTCGGCGCACTACGGTCTGCAAGTCGTTCGATGCCCGACCGCCGTGAAAATCGCGTATTGTGATGGGCTTGCTGTAGCCTGTCAAATGCGTATCCACGTCGCAATCAAACTCGGCAAACACCGCGGCGGTAGATACCAAAACGGGCGGAACGAGAATGACATACCAAGGCTGCGGCAGATCAATGGGCGTCAATACTTCGCCAACACCCTCTGCCCAAGCGCTCCGACCGAGGACAAATACCGGCACGTCCGCACCCAGACGCAAGGCAAGCTCCGCAAGACGCGCGTACGGCAGGTTAACACCCCACAGTCGATTGAGGGCGAGCAGGGTCGTCGCGGCATCCGAACTGCCGCCGCCCAGACCACCGCCCTGAGGAATGCGCTTATTAATGTGGATTACCGCGCCCAACTCGGTTCCACAAGCGTCCTGGAGAATGCGCGCGGCGCGTACGCATAGATCAGACTCCTCCGCTATTCCCGGAACAAAAGTGGCGCGGGTTATCCGCCTGTCCGCGGTGACCTCAAACGCCAACTCATCGCCATAATCGAGAAACTGAAAGACCGTCTGCAACATATGGTATCCGTCCGCACGGCGGCCGGTAATGTGCAGAAACAAGTTGAGCTTGGCGGGTGCAGGCCAACGATCCAAATACGGCGGTAACATGGTGCGATTATTGTAAGAGAGCCCAGCGCTCAATCACCAGCCTTGCTTCCACCGCAGTATTGGACGCAATTGAAGGTGAAGCACTGAAGTCGTGGGCGTCCGATGGTTCAGCGAGAGTCAGTATCATATGACTTGGGAGATTATAGCGACCGAATTTTGCATAGGCGATGAATCTAATGTGCCAACCCAGCTGGTTTAAGCTGCGCAGACGACCTCTGTCGTCGAGTTGCTGTTGCTCCGGCACTTGCGGAACGGGAAGACCTCGAATCCAATAGCCAAGACCATCCAGTGGTATGCGCCAGCCGGTGGTTTCAAGCAATAACTTCTCGGCATTTGCTGCCCGATAAACATGCCTTTCAGCATCCTCCAGGCTAGCGCCTTGCGGATCCTGCTTCAATCGCACCATGCCGCGGCCTAGTGGCCCGCTCAGGTCAATTGTGTAGTGGTCTTTGCGACGCACCCAACGCAACCCGACTGTCCCGCCGTCATTAGCTGTATGCAAGGCCAGCCGGCCACTGACGTCCCAGGTGTTAAGCGCCGAAAGCTCCTGCTCGCGCGCCCGCCATGCCAAAAGTGGGTTCTCGGCTGGTACTGGCGGGGTAACCGTGGCGCAACCCGCTAACAACAGTGCAGGCAGCGAGAGAAGCCGCCAACTTCTCACGGCTTGAATTTCTTAATGATGCCCAGCAACACCTCGTTGTCCGGCGTCGTCTTCAACGCGCGATTCCACACCGACTCGGCTTCGCTCTTCTGCCCCATTACCCACAGAACTTCGCCAAGATGCGCGGAGATCTCAGCGTCGGGACGCTTCTCAAGCGCCGCACGCAGATACTTCACGGCTTCGGCATTGTTGCCTAGACGGTATTGAACCCAGCCCATACTGTCCATGATATACGGGTCATTAGGACGCAGGGCCAGCGCCTGCTTCACTAGACCGAGCGCCTCGTGATAGCGAGTGGTGCGATCGGCCAGCGTGTAGCCGAGCGCATTCAGGGCATTGACGTTCTTTGGATCCTGTTTAAGAATCGCCCGCAAGTCGGCCTCGTGAAGGTCTAAGCGATTGAGCTTGACCTCGACGAGCGCGCGCGCATAAAGCAAATCGATGTTGTTGGGCAATTTGGCGAGGGCATCAGTAAGAACCCTGTCCGCCTCCTGATACTGTTTGGCATTGCTCAGCATCTCTTCTTCGGTCAACGCCAGCTGCACTCGCTGCTGTTCCGATGCCGGATGCAACTGATGCAGGTGTGCACGTGCACCATTCAAGTCACCCTGCTCAGCCATAACCATGCTGAGACGGGCCTGTGCCTCAAAGTAGTTATTTCCCGCGGGTACTCCGCGATACCAGCGTGCCGCATCATCATAGTGCTTGCGTTGCTCAGCGATCTGGCCAAGGTAAAGCCGTGCCTGATCGTTGTCGGGCTGCAGCGCCAGATCGCGCTCCAGATATTTCTGTGCCAGATCTAGGTCGCCGGTTTGCAGACCGAGCAGACCCACAGCATAAACAGCATCCGGATCATTGGGCGTGTCACTTGCTACCCGCTTAAACTGATCGAGCGCTCTGTCCCACTGCTTGAGATCGACGAGATAGCGCGCGTAGTTCATGCGGAAGTCTGTTGCATGTGGGTGCGCCTTAAGGAATTTTTCGCTGAACGCGATCACCTTATGTGTGTCCTTTTGCGATGCCAGGACGCGCAACTTGAATAATGCCGC
>JAKBDW010000089.1:0-5852 GCA_021834245.1 Pseudomonadota bacterium | reverse complement strand
ACTTGCTACACTCTGCCTGGCTTGTCTGTTGGGCATCATGCCTGTTGCTGCTTCTGCTCGGCCCTATGTGATTTCCGCGGATGGCAGCGAAGTCACTGATTCCCAAACGGGGCTAATCTGGCGGCGTTGCCCTGAAGGTATGGTGTTCAGCGGCCACACGTGTATGGGAACCGCCCGTACCTTTACACATGAGGCCGCCTTGCGGCAAGCCGCAGCCCAAGGCAGCCAATCCGCCGTTACCTGGCGCTTGCCGAATGTAAATGAACTAGACAGTATCGCCGACAAAAGTCATAAAAATCCGGCGATTGATTCCGCGGCATTTCCAGCTACACCATCGGGTTTTTTTTGGTCTGCCTCGCCCAACGCTGTCTACTCGAACTACGCCGGTGGCGTTGACTTCGCTGACGGCTACGTCAGCGATGGCTACGTCGGCGACCGCGGCAGAAGTGGCTATGTACGGTTAGTGCGTACCGGTCAGTGATTCAGTGAAGTAAACCCGCGGCTATGGCGGGAGACTCAAAAGGGTTTGACCTGTGCGGCGGTCACAAATAACAAAGTTAGTACCACTGCAACATTCCCCTCCCCTTGCAGGGGGAGGGCCGGGGAGGGGGTGGACACTGTGCCGGAACAGAACTCTACCCCAATCCGATCGCGTATTGTTGGGGAGAATGCACCGTACAACCAGGGCCTATCCCTTGCGGGTGCAACCTTCCACCTGAGAGCCCGCCGATTAATGGGCGGCCCCTTTAATCGGCGACATTCTCTTCTTTTCGGCCATGTCAGCCGTTTTAGCTTCTCGATAACGTGCATCGAAAGCTGCACTTGTGCACCTTGCAGGTTCTTCGTGTCACAAAATCCAGATCAGAACGATTTCGCCGGATTTTCGATAGCGCACATGATTTCCCCCGAATACTTTTCTACTCGCCCCGAAACTCTTTACGATAGGCTGAAGGTTTGATGCCGAATGCTTGTCCGAAACTGCGGCGGAATAACGCGGGCGAAGCAAATCCGGCCGTTTCAGCAACTATCTCGATTGGCTTGTCGGTCGTTTCAAGCATGCGTTGCGACAGGGCCAAACGCTGGTTCAGCAACCACTCCCCAACGGTTGTTCCTGTCATCTGGCGAAACCGGCGCGTAAAAGTTCGGCGGCTCATCAAAGCCCGTTCTGCCAGATCGTCCAGGGTATGCACAACATCCAGGTTTTGCGACATCCAATCCATCAGTAGAGAAATGCGATCCGGCGTAACCGAGCTGAATACGGGTTGTTCGATGAATTGAGCCTGCCCTCCCTGCCGAAATGGCGAAACGACCATGCGCCGTGCAATGTGATTTGCGACCTCGGCACCATGCTCTGTACGCAGCAAATGCAGGCAGCAGTCTATGGCTGCGGCACATCCGGCAGAAGTAACGATGTCACCCTCGTCCACATACAAAACATCAGGCTTTACATCGATGAGCGGATATCGCTCTGCCAATTCTGCTGCAGATTTCCAATGGGTGGTTGCCCTGCGGCCATCCAGCAGTCCTGCCGCAGCCAACACAAATGCACCGAGACAAAAGCTGACGATTTTTGCTCCGCGCTGATGAGCTTTTCGCAACGCATCGATCAACGCTTTTGGCGGTAACGCAGCGGTGTCGTGCCAGCTCGGTACGATGACCGTTCCTGCGTCTTTGAGAGCGGCGAAACTGTGTGTGGCATGGATCGCATAACCGGCGTTGGTCTGTATGGGAGAGGGATCAGCCGCACACACCTTAAGCTTGAAATCGGGCACCTTACTGTGATTGGCGTCAGGGCGAAAAACAATGCACGGCACTGACAAGTGAAATGGACTGATGCCATCGAAAGCAATGACAGCGTATGAGTCTGAATTGTTTGCCGACTTTTTCATAATGGCCCGATTGTATCTGAAAATGGCATTCAGGCCACTTATGTCAAAAACCAAAGCCGGAAATACTTCGCCCAGTTCGTTCCTATTAACCTGCAAGGAGGTCACGATGACACGCCGTGCTTTGATTGCTGTCGATGTCCAGAATGATTACGCTGGCGGAGAACTGCCGATTGAATATCCAGATGTACAAGATTCCCTACGAAATATCGGAATAGTAATGGATGCAGCTCGCGCTGCTGCAATTCCGGTAGTGGTCGTGCAGAATATTAATCCACCCAATGCCCCATTCATGGCCGAGGGCTCTGCAGGAGTGGCGTTGCACGAAATCGTTGCTTCGCATCCTTACGACCATTATGTTTCCAAGAAACTCCCCAGTGCTTTTGCCGGGACTGACCTGGAAGCATGGTTACGCCAGCACGCCATCGATACCGTCACGGTGATCGGCTATATGACCCACAACTGCAATCTATCGACCATGCTGCATGCCTTCCATAGTGGTTTCGCGGTGGAATTCATAAGCAATGCCTCCGGTTCAGTGCCGTATGAGAATCGTGCCGGTCGGGCAACGGCGGAGGAAATACATCGGGTGATGAGCGTGGTGCTGCAATCGCGCTTTGCGGCGGTGATGTCGGCTGCTGAATGGGTCGAGACGTTGCGGCTGGGTAACGCTCCGGAGCGCGATTCGATCTTCTCGTCTAACCGTCGTGCTCGCGGCTTGGCGGCGGCTGTATGAATCAATTCAAATCGATTACCCAAGGGGCGCATCACATCGGTCTAACGGTTTCCAGATTGGAAGAAAGTGCAAACTTTTTTGTTTCCTTGCTAGGCTGGAAGATAGTACGCAGAAATGAGGACTATCCAGCTATCTATGTTAGCGATGGCACATTGATGGTGACACTTTGGGCGATCAAGGAGGAGCCGTCCAATCAATTCAATAAGAACAGAAATGTCGGCCTGCATCATGTGGCGTTTCAGGTCAAAAATGAAAGCGACCTAAACGATATACATGAAAGACTAATAGCCAACCGCATCAAGATCGAGTTTTCACCGGAGCTACTTGGGCGAGGACCCGCAAAACATCTGATGTGTTATGAACCAAGCGGAATCCGGGTCGAGTTCATTTGGCCCGGTTGCTAGATACCCAATATTGTCCTTCGCGGTACTTTCAGAAAGGGGCCCTTATGCAATTAAATCGTCGAGAGTTTCTCAACCTGGCAGCGGCAGGAATTGCGACTGGCCTTCTGACCTCGATACCGCTAGCCCATGCTGCTGCAAGACAAAGGATCAAGGCTATTGCCTTCGATGCTTTTCCGGTCTTTGATCCACGACCGGTTTTTGCACTTGCCGAGCAACTCTTTCCGGGTAGTGGCGCTGAACTCGGTAACGCATGGCGCACCAGGCAGTTTGAATATCAATGGTTACGTGCATTATCCGGTCACTATGCCGATTTTTGGCAGGCGACAGAAGAGGCATTGGAATTTTCATGCGAAATGCTGAAGCTTGATCTGACTCTGGACAAACGCAAACAACTGATGGGTGCGTATCTTGAACTCAAGGTATGGCCCGATGTACCGCCGGCACTAAAGTCACTTAGAAGCGATGGCATCCGACTGGCGTTCTTGTCCAACGCAACATTCAGGATACTCGACGCAGGCATCAAAAACTCCGGACTCGGGGGGGTCTTTGAACATGTTCTCAGCACCGATGAGATAAAGACGTACAAACCGGACCCTCGCGCTTACCAGATGGCGATCGATGCGTTTAACCTGAAACGCGAGGAGATTCTTTTCGTACCTTTTGCCGGATGGGATGCTGCGGGGGCAAAGGCATTTGGTTACCCAACTTTCTGGGTTAATCGCCGTAACCTGCCCATGGAAAAACTCGGCACCGTCCCTGATTCGACGGGAAGAAACTTAAATGACTTGGTGAATTTCGTAAAAATTTCACGTTGAAACAGATGCCCCCGAGCTGTCGGGCTGTCGATTCGCTTTGAATTGCGGGTTTTCGGCCTTTGCGGTCCTTAACAGTTTGGTGTAGTAAGGTCCGCTATGCTGAGAGAGACGGACATTGTGATGGCGCAGCTCATTTCCTCTGTGTGTCAGTTGTTGCCATTTCCGTAGCCGATACGAAAATCTCGTATAAATAAAAAATCTATCGTAAACAACTCAATATATACTTGCAGCATCATTATGCGCACGCATTAAAATGCCTAGAAGTAGCGACGACAATTTGCATAAGATACCTGAGCCGTCTGATGCTGGGACTTTAGGGTCTCAAAAGGAGACTTCGGTAATTTTAACTGTCCCAGAAGACAATTCTGGCGGCTTAGTTACTTCCCCGCTCGCCCGTGCATTTGACAACCTTGTCGAAACCAGCCCGCAGAAGCTTGGCTCGATGCCCTCGCTAGTGGTTGGAATTATCAATGAAACCATGCTTGAGAAGAAGCGTCTCGACGACAAGCTGCAGGGACGTGAAGCACAAATTGCAACTCTTTATCAAGAGATGACGGGCCTCAAGGAATTGAATGCAGAGTTGAGGACAGCGCTGAATGCAGAATCTCGTATGAAGCTTTTGAGAAATGCATCCATAACTGGTGGAATGTTGGTTTTGGGCCTCGGCTTTAAGTTAATCGAAAAGCAAGAAACGTTGCCTTATGGAATCGGCTTAATGGTTTTAGGTGCAGTAATTGCCATATTTGGGTGGATATCTCGAGCGGAAAAGGAGGTCAGCAAATGATCTTTCCGCCAACTCCTGAATTGTATTTGCATGGTGCTTTTGAACGGGGAATACCGAATCAAGAAAGAATTGTGTTAAGAACTCAGAGTCACTTGAATCTTGCTTGTTATGGATTACTTTTAACTTCCATACAAGCAAATGGCCTAGCTACCCCATTTCAGGATCAATTTTTCTGGTTCGGCGAGACAGTCTTAGATCCTTATACTTGGGTGTTTGTGTATACGGGGATGGGAGTTCCCAGAATGACTAAAACATTAGAAAAGAATGAAGCTGCCTATGTAATTCATTGGAATCGATCTGGTGTTATTTTCACCCAATCTTCTATACAGCCAACTTTGATACGAATAGATGCTGCCGTCACTCAAAGTTCAGATGGATCGCTATTTTTGCCGGCTAGTTAAATTTGGCTGACGGGCTGCTTTGAGGCGTACAGCGGCCCTTACCGCACCTAACCGCTAAGGATCGCCATGGACGAGAAACGGTCTTTCATCGCAAGCACCACTACTGCCCAGTGCGGATCAATTGAGACGTCCATCACGTATCCAAATCAGCCGCAAATTGCGCATACCCGAATGCTATTGCCAGTGCAGGGTCAGCGTAACAAACGCCCGCCGATTGAACAATGCAGTGGCGATGTATTCGGTGTAATCGGTATTGAACATGTTCTGCACGACCACGGCCACCTCGCCGTTCATGCCGCCAAAATCCCTGAAGGGCTGGGCAAGGCGCATGTCGACGCGGCGGTGCGTGGGCTGAAAATCGATGGGCCCGCGATCGAATCCCAGCATCGAGGATTGGAAGTAGTAGGCCGCGCTGAACGTCGCATCGTTCGGCAATCGTTGCGCGTACATCATGCTGACGATGGTTTTCGGCAGGCTTTCCGACAGTGAATTTAGTTGCCCGAGTGACAGCGAGCTGCTGTTGCTCTCGACGTTTTCATTGGTGTAGTTGAAGGTGAAATTGGCCGCGTCGCTGAACGAGTATTTGACGGTCGTTTCGATCCCGCGGTAGCTGGCCTCCATGCCGTTGCCCCACAGGGCGGAATTGGGCAGCGGGTAGATCATGTTGCTCATCTGGTCGTTGAAGAGGCGCAAATCCACCGAGGTGTTCAGGTCGCGCAATTCGCCGAGATAGCCGATCTCGCGCGACAGGATCTTCTCCGGTGTCAGACCGCCGGAGGTGGGGTAGGGGCTCAGTTCATACTTGTATCCGAGCTGGTACGGATTG
>JAKBDW010000264.1:0-5864 GCA_021834245.1 Pseudomonadota bacterium | reverse complement strand
AAAAGAAGAAAATGAATGTATCTCGTTGAATTAACGTACGTATTTGTCTTATTGGGCATCGAGGGGGATGGGCCGGGCATCCAGGCCATGGCTGGCCTATACCATAATATATGTAATCGCCGACGGCCCCTTTCACGGAACAATAAGTATTCCGCAACTGCCCGTCCCGAAGTGCTGGGCGCCTACCCGGTTCTGCAGTCGCGGCGGCCCTGTCTCCCGCCCTCATTTGCGGTTTGCCGGTTTACACGGCGAGGCGCCTAACGGCCCGCGGAGATGCAACGTTAGATCGCGCAACGACTAACGAAGGGTCAAGCATTGGCGTCACCCGACTCCCGGCAGATCTGCCGCCATAGCGCAAACCTCACCGGTCGCATGTCCAGAAGAGGCTGCGATTGAATTCAATACGAAGCTAGCTCTGGCGCCGCTGGGCAATAGCACCGAGGAGCGCAAGCATGAGCGTTCCGGAGCCCAGCAGCCACACGCTAGCTGGGAGGGGAACCGGCGCCGGGTCAGATGATACGAATTGCATTCCGTCAAAGCGACTTTGCGCCCAGAGTTTTACGGTTACATCCCGATCCTGGTCCTGGTCAGGATCCCAGTAGAGGAGAAGGTTTTTGTAATAGGCACCAGACACGACAGGATTGCGTGAATTCCGCACTCCAACGGGTGAAAAATAATCTTGTACGGCATAGCCTCCGGCATCGGACAACCTATAGTACTGATAGTCCGATGTACTGGAACCATCGTCACCGATCCGTTTGCGCAAAGCAAAATCGACAAGCGCGCCACCAGAAAACACTGCCCTGCTCCAGTTGCATGATCCCGTGAGCGAATGAAAAATCCCACCGTCCATGTACCCGAAATCGTAGCCATCGTGCTGCAATTGCGATGACCAGATTCCAATCTGGACTTGATTACCGCGATCCCTGCCATCGACCATCTGAACCATACCTGGATTGTCTATGCTCGCACGACCACGCAGGATTCGATGATGACTACGCGCAAACGCAAACGAGCTCGAGCAAGCTAGAACAACCCCAAGCGCGAGTGCGAGCCCGAAATGGCGTCGGCCATTTTTCCTTCTTGAAGATTCCCTGTGAATCATCGACATTACCCCGAAAATTGTCGCCAAATATTCTGTGCACAACAAAAGCAGGTGCCGGATTTTCATCCAGACCTGCCACCCTCGCTTTCCACCATCTGTCCCTGAAGTCTTCCTGACCTGATGCGTAAATGCATCAACGCTTCCTCCCTTCCGCTGCGTAGCGCAGAAGGACGTCCGCAAAGCCATTTCTCATGTTTTTTAAAGCACCCCACATCCTTTTCTGTCGGGTCACTGGATGGCCAGCGTCGCCTGAACCACTGACGCAGACGGTACCCGACTTTGTCCATGCAAAACTGACATCCGCAACCGGACTTCACGGCACACCCCGTGCCGCAGGCCATACCAGAGATCGCGGGCGGCTTGCCGCCCGCTTCTCCATTGTTGTTTTTACGACTTTCTATTTACTGCTAATATTCCGGAGCGAGAGAACCACTCCGGCGCTCCTCTCTCCAACGCTTTTCAAATCTTTCATTCCTCCGCCGGACGGGCTGCAACACCGTCAAGCGACACCCGGCATTTCACGCGGAAAATTTGCGTCGGCGACCCAATCCAGCCAGGCCAATCAGCGCCGATCCAAACAGCGGCAATGCTGCCGGCACGGGGACCGGTGTCAGCGTTCCACTCAACGTCACACTCGCGGAACCCGTGATTGGCGTACCGCCGGTCGACGTCACGCTGAAATTGTTCAGCCAGGTCAGGCTATAGGCATTGGTGCCGGAATTAAACGTGCTGCTGCTGTTCGGCGTGGTAAGGGGCCAGGCCGGCGCATCGAACGCAAGTGAAAAAGGTGAGGTAATGTTCACGTTCAGCCGGAAACTGCTGAAATCCACGTTCACCGGGTTGGTTGCATTACTGCTGTCCACGAATCCGCTCGGAGCCGGTTCGCCGTAGGCACTGGTGGAATAGAAAGTGGCGGTTCCCGTGATGCCCGAGGTTGCGACATTAGCAGTGTAAATAGGATTCTGATACGTACCCATCACAATATCTGCGGGCGGAATCACCGGACCGGAGAATGTATATGTACCGTCGCCAGTGATATTGATGGTCAGCGATGCATCGTTGACCAGCATGCTGCTGATAGGCACAGACGCCGCCCATGCCGCTGGAATAGGTGCCAGGCATGCCAGTACCAACAACAACCAACGATTGAGGAACTTTTGACGCAGTTTTCTCATAAACCACGGCCTCCTCGTTCCCGATTTACCGACTGACTGTTTTACCGACTGACTGTGCGCAGCCGAAGATGGTACGACTCCTCCGCCAGTTTCCGCCCTGGCTTTCCGCTCGGCGCCCCTGTCTTAACGGCGACGTACCGGAACAAGCAGGTGGGGCGAGACTTCACCCCACCTTCTTGTTTCTCATAGCAGGAACGTCAACTCAACCTCCCGCTGAAGGCGAGGTCAAGCCTGATTCGAACGCTTACGCCGGCTGACACCAACGAGTCCCAGCAGGCCAGATCCGAGCAACCAAACGGCTGCGGGCAGCGGCACCGGGTTCACAACACCCTCGAGATGCAGGTAGTACTGTACCCCACCGAAGCCGGAGGGATCGCCAACCGGCACTGTTGCTGCATAGTTGAGGCTGTACGCATCACCATAGACGCCATCCCAGGTAAACATGGCATTGCCGTTGGTGAAGGTATGGCCAGTACAACCCAGCGCGGAACAGTTAAGCGGCTGCCACGCGCCACTCCCCATGGGGATCGCCGCAATGCCGTTCCAGGTGACCGTCCAACCGCTCATATTCAGGCCACTGGCGGTGCTGCCGGTAGCGGCGACCTTGAGGTAATCAGAGCCGGTGTTGCCAAAGAACGCCCACGGAGCGTCAATCGCATTCGTGTCGCCGGCAACAGGCACACCGGTGTGACTGGCTCCGGCAGCGGTTGTGACGCCGATCACCAGTCCTGTGGTGCCTTGGGAAAGCGCGGTCTTTTCGGACTGCTGGATCTTGCTGTCCTTGTTGCTGTCCATGGCGAAGTAAGACCCAGTGAAACTAGTAATAACGTTATTCACTGAAGTTGCCTGGCCAGCGGTAATGGTCAGCTGGTCACCAGTATTGACCGTTGCCGCGTGTGCCACCACGCTGGTCAGGCCCAGCGCAAGCAATACGGCGGTACTGAGTGCAGTTTTTTTCATTAACTTACTCCTCCTCCAGAATTTCAATGATAGGGAAAAACCCGAGACGTCCGATCTTCTTTGCGACATACACTCGCCGGGCGCTGCATTTGGTAACGCCAAGACGCTGCTGTCATGGGCACTGATTAGCAAACGCCGTGCCGCTTCGATTCCTTGGAAGAATATGAATAAGTAACAAGGACATGCCGCGATCGGTCGCCGGGCAAAAGAGATCCGGGAAACGAAGTGTAAAGAAGGTCGACAGAGACAATCTGGGCAATTGCAGGACAAATTCATATTGCGCAGGGATTTTTTGCAGTTTTCCGGAACAGTTTCTGCGAAAAGCTGCCTGGAAACTGTAAGAAAAATCGACACCCGGACTTCAACGTGCTTCGGATCGGTCATCAAATCATTGTGAACACAGCAGTTTCGCCGCTGGCGAGGGACCCATTGGGCCCCGGCAAACACCCTCTGGCATCGAAACGCAGCGACTGATGTTTCGTCCACGGCACATCATGATTCAGGCTTGCCGAGGCAGCAGATCCGGAGGCCGCCAGGAAACGCTTAGCGGCTCGTTCACGAACTGCTACCATGCGCGGTAGTCCGGCGCCATATATTGCGCCCGGGGCAGAGAACCATGGCAAAAAGCAATGTGCTGACACGATCCAAAAAGACCAGGGTCGAGACTTTGATGCGCGAAGGCCGGCTCGCGGAGGCGCGAGAACTGTGCGAGGGCATTGTCCGCACGGACAGACTGGACCCGGAAGCGTGGGTCATGCTGGCGGTCATCCATCGCCGGCAGGGCTCATACGGTGAATCCGAAAACTGCGCGCGCAGCGCACTGGGTATCCAGCCGGGCCTGGCGACGGCGCGCGTCGCTCTCGGAGCGGCGCTGCAGTGCCAGGGCAACCTGCGGGCGGGGGTCGACTGCTATCGCCAGGCTACGGCCGCCGACTGCAATCTCACCCAGGCCCATTACCTTCTTGGCAATGCGCTGCGTGAGCTTGGGCAACTGGACGAGGCGGTGGCGAGCTATCGTCGCGCCTGCGCGCTGGAGCCCGATTTTCTGGCGGCCGTCAGCAACCTGGGCGCGACGCTGACGACCCAAGGGCAGACCGCCGAAGCGCTGCAATGCCTGAATCATGCGCTGAAGCTGGCGCCGAAATCTCCGCAGGTATTGTGCAACGTCGCCACGCTCTTGCAGCGTGACTCCCGTTTCGAAGAGGCCGGCAACCGCTTCCGGCAGGCGCTGGCTGTCGCTCCGGATTTCGCCGACGCGCTCGCCGGGCTCGCCGAAATCGAGGAGAAGATGAGCCATCTCGACGAAGCCCGGACACTCGTCACGCGGGGGCTTGCGGCCGCGCCAGACAACATGCAGCTCATGATGATCGCGGCCAATATCGCCCGCAACGAGGGGCGTGATCAGGATGCGATCGATCTGCTGGAACGCATCATATCCCGGAAGCCGGATCCAGTCCTTGCCAGTCAACTTCATCTCGCGCTGGGCAAACACTACGACCGCGTCGGCAATCCGGATCGCGCCTTTTACAGCTTGACCGAGGGCAACCGGCTCACGGCTGAGCTGCTGCCCCACGATTATGACCGGGGCGCCTATCAGCGCGAACTGGATCGCGTCGCCGCCTGCCTGACGCCGGCGCTCGCGCAGGCGTGGGACGGCCGCGAAGACGACCTCAAGGATCGCTCCCCGGTTTTTCTGATGGGCTTCCCGCGCTCGGGCACAACTTTGCTGGACCAGATCCTGGACAGCCATCCCGGAATCCAGACCCTCTCCGAACGGGAAACGGTCAGCGTCATGGTCGAGGAGTTCTGGAAAATTGCCAAGGGCCGGCCCGACGCGCTCACTCATCTCAGCATGGACGAGGTTGCCAAGCTGCGGACAGTCTACTTCGGCGCGGCCGGCCGGTATGTGCGGCTCGACGCCAAGCAGCTGCTCGTCGACAAGATGCCGCTCAATACACCTCTGGCGCACATCATCTGGCGCGTCTTTCCCCATGCCAAAATCATTCTTGCCATCCGCCATCCGTGCGATGTGTGCCTGAGCTGCTTCATGCAGCACTTTGCCATCAACCAGGCCATGACAGTTTTCCAGTCACTGCCTGACACCGTGGCGCTTTACGCGCGCATCATGAACCTGTGGCGCGAGTACGTCAGTGTGCTGCCGATCGACTACCATCGGATCCGCTACGAGGATCTCGTCGCCGATTTCGAGGGTGAGGCCAGGCGGCTGATCCAATATCTCGGGGTCAACTGGAATGATGCGATTCTCGATTACGCCGAGCATGCCAAGACTCGAGTAATCAACACACCGAGCTATCACCAGGTGACCAAGCCGATTTTTCAGCATGCGAAGTACCGGTGGAAGAAATACGCTAAACATTTCGAGCCGTATCTGCCCGAACTTGCGCCCTATATTGATTACTTCGACTATTCGTAGCCGGCGAGAGAGATCTTGAGAGAACCGCACATGAGGCGCACGAGGAAGCGGCGGAGGTGGCCGCGGAGAAGGAGCGCGTGACGCGCGAGATGTACATCGTGGCTCGGCAGCTGTGGAGCAAGGCGTACCCGAAGGAGCCGCTGGCGCCTGATCCGCGCGGGCCGAACCCGCAGCTCGGCCGCGATGGCCG
>JAKBDW010000158.1:0-5865 GCA_021834245.1 Pseudomonadota bacterium | reverse complement strand
GATGCTCGGAATCCCGGAGGCGACGATCCATACGCTCCGCGAGCTGATGGAGAACGGCGAGAAGTTCCGCCCGTATATGGAACGGCTGTCCGGGTCATCCCGGCACTTCTTCGAGACGCAATTCTTCGAGCGGCAGTTCGGCGAGACCAAGAAGCAGATATTGGCGCGACTGTGGGGCGTCCTGTCGAACGCAACCATCGAGCGCATGTTCTCGCACACCGAGAACAAGGTCGATCTCTTCTCCCTGCTGAACGCGGGCAAGATCGTCCTCATATCGACCGCCAAGGACTTCCTGGGCCACGAGGGTGCCAGCATTCTCGGCAGGTTCTTTGTCTCGCTTATTGCGCAGGCCGCGCTGCAACGAGCGACGATGCCGCCCCATGAGCGCAATCCCACCTTTGTCTACGTCGATGAGGCTCAGGACTATTTTGACGCCTCAATCGGCCGCCTGCTCAATCAGGCACGGAAATACCGGATTGCACTCTGTCTAGCCCATCAGAACCTCGACCAGCTCGATACCGGATTGCGGGCAACTGTACTGGCGAGCACTTCGATCAAGTTCGCCGGCGGTTTGAGCAGCAAGGATGCAAACACGCTGGATTCCGAATTCCGCGTCGACGCGTCATTTCTTCTCGCCCAGAGGAAGCGGAACGAACACACGGAATTCGCATGCTACGTGCGCAACTTCACCAATCAAGCCCTCTCGGTTCGCATTCCGCTTGGCTATGTCGACGCCCTGCCAACGGTGTCCGACGAGTCATACGCGAAGCTCCGGAGACGGAGCCGCGAGGAATACAGCGCGCCGCCCATCGAGCCAGCGTTTGATCGATCACAGACGATGCTGAAAGCGAAAGCGGCGAAACCGCCCGTATCGGCGCAAACTCTAGAGCCGCAAGCAGCACGAGTCGCGGCACCTGAACCGGAGCTATCCAGAGATACCACTCCCCAGGAACCCGTTCGCCCCGAGATATTCGTCGAACCGATTCCGAAGCCAGCGCCACGGCCAAAGATACCTCTGGAGCAAGGCGGCGGCGGACGACAGCACAAGTACCTACAGCATCTCATCAAACAACTCGCCGATGAGCGAGGTTTTCGGACATCAATCGAGGAGGTGATCCTCGATGGCGCCGGCCGAGTAGATGTATCGCTCGTTCGCGGCGAGCGCCGAATTGCCTGCGAAATCTCGGTGACGACCGGCGGGGATCATGAGCTGGGCAACGTCGAGAAATGCTTGGCAGCGGGCTATACGGAGATTGTTTTGGTGGGGAGTAATGAACGGCATATCAGGTCCCTCACCAGGTTCATCGACGGAAATTTGGAAGAGCATGAGCGAGGGAAAGTACGATACGCAGTGCCTGAGAGCTTGATTGAATATTTGGACTCCCTCGGCGAACCGCCACCTCCAACGGAACAGATGGTTCGCGGGTACAAGGTTCGGACGGTGCAGCAGACGGTGGACCCGAAGGAGGCAGAAGAGCGACGACAGGCGATTGCGGAAGTGCTGGCGCGGTCGATGAGAAGAACGTAGGGTTAATGATGAAATCATCATGGCACTTGATATTCAAGCGTGGTTCGCGGCAGGATGGGGGAAGGGCGATCTTTAACAACCCCGCTGTGAGTTCTTTAAGGGAGCGGAAATGACCTCCAATTCGATGAAAATGCCAATGGCAGTACCATTTCGTCTTGATTTAAGTTTGCCGCCGCGCTTTGCGGCTACTTGTTCAGCACTTCAATAACGGGAAAGTCTCAAGCATGATGGTTCTGGTTACTGGTGGTGCAGGCTATATTGGTTCGCATACCTGCGTCGAGTTGCTCAATGCCGGTTTTGATGTCACGGTGTTCGATAATTTTTGCAACAGTGTTCCAGAGGTGCTGGCGCGAGTGGAGCACATCGCGGGGCGGCGCCCGTCACTGGTACGGGGGATGTCCGCGATAAGAGGGCGGTCATTGCCGCACTCAGGAAGAGCGGGGCCGATGCCGTAATTCACTTTGCTGGCCTCAAGGCAGTCAGTGAGTCCACCATACAGCCCCTTGCTTACTACGACAACAACGTTGTCGGCACCTTACATCTGTTGGAGGCAATGAAAGTGGTCGGCGTTAGAACACTTGTGTTCAGTTCTTCCGCTACGGTGTATGGCGATCCGCAGCGGCTGCCACTGACGGAAGATCATCCACTCTCCGCCACCAACCCCTATGGGCTTAGCAAGATAATGATTGAAGACATCCTGCGCGACTTACATCGCAGCGACGCCGGGTGGCACTTCGGCATCTTGCGCTATTTCAACCCGGTGGGGGCACACGCTAGCGGGCTGATTGGTGAAGCCCCGCAGCGAACTCCGACCAATCTCATGCCATTCGTTGCCCAGGTCGCCGTCGGGCGTCGCAAGTTTGTCAGTGTCTGGGGCAACGATTACGCCACGCGCGACGGCACTGGGGTGCGTGACTATATTCACGTAGTCGATCTGGCACTTGGTCACATCCAGGCTCTAGATCGGCTCTGGCAAAGCTCGGAACTCATTACGGTAAACATGGGGACTGGCATGGGCTATAGTGTCCTGGATATGATACGAGCATTTACGGGCGCTTGCGGGCGCAAGATTCCATACACAATCACAGCACGACGGCCGGGAGACAGTGCAGTCTGCTATGCCGATCCCAGCCTTGCCCGCGTCTTGATCGGTTGGCAAGCAGAGCGGGGCGTAGACATCATGTGTGCCGATGTTTGGCGCTGGCAGAGCGCCAATCCGAACGGCTACCGAGCATAGGCCAGCCTAAATCCTAGTCCATCGAAACATTGAAAAAATACCCTGCCAGATCGACAACCACGCGCGACTTCACTTGGTTAGCTGCCGGCGTTTCATTCATGCCGTGTGTGTTCTACTTCTACCGTGATATGCTTAAAAAGTTGATCAATTCTTGTGTCTTCCTATGACTACTGGCAACGAAACAAAATTCGCCGTAAGCGCGCCGGACGGGCATCACTTGAGTATTCATCTTGTTGCGGGCGAAGGAAATCATTGCGTTCTGATGTTGCATGGCATAACCAGTGAAAGAACAGAGGGTGGCCTCTACACTGATTTGACCCATCATCTTTTAAATCGGAATATTTCCGCAGCTGCCTTTGACTTCAGGGGGCACGGAGAAAGCAAGATGACTTTCGAAATGGCAACTGTCGCGGGAATGGCTCTTGACTTTGCATCGGCTTATAAGGTTCTCACCGCTCGATATGCCGAGGTCACATTAGTTTGCGCCAGTTTCGGAGCGAGCATCGCGCTACTTGCATCGCGAGCACTGACGCTAAGCAGTACGAAGCGGGTTGTTCTATTGAATCCTGTGCTGTCGTACGCTGAGACTTTTTCGCACGCAACAACGACATGGGGGAAGAATTTTTTCCCGCAGGTTGATAGCGCAGAATTTTGGGATATACGTACGCATGATACTGGCGATCGCAACCTGCACTTGGGGCGCGAGATGATTACGCAAATTGCGTTGATGGATCCTGAGCAATTGGGATTTGATAGCGGGAAGCAAATAACCATTATTCATGGGACCGAGGATGACATCGTTCCAATCGCCCTTTCTCAAGCATTTGTTGCTCGTAGCGAAGGAGATACAACGCTTATCGAAGTGAGAGGTGCGTCGCACGGATTTGAAGGCCATGAAGAGTTCGTGCTGGATAAGGTAATTCAAGTAATAACTAGCCGATGAGAATTACGTGCGTTATACCGGCGCTGAACGAGCAAGATACGGTTTCTTCGGTGGTCAAAGCCACGCTTGGGAATTCTCACGTCGCAGAAGTGGTGGTGGTTGATAATGGATCAGTAGATGAAACTGCAATTCGCGCTCGCGATGCTGGTGCCCGGGTTATATATGAGCCGCAACGAGGATTGGGCCATGCCATGTTGGCTGGTATTCGTGAAGCACGAACGAACCTAGTCTTAAAGACGGATGCGGACATTGTGAATTTCAGTTCGTCTTGGATAGACAACCTTGTGGCCAAACATGCAAGCGAAAAAGCTGTACTAACAAGAGCTGTTTTCGATACAGAAGGCGAGGAATTTCCCCTTACAAACTTAGTTGTTCTGCCTCTTATCGAATTGGTACGGCCAAATTGGCTACCAATCCGAAGGCCGTTATCGGGAACCTATTTGGTCGACAAAACTCTCGTTGATATCAGCCGATTGCCAACCGGATGGGCATTTGATCTAGCAATATACCTGGGTCTCCGAGCTATAAACTCTCCGATCGCAGAAGTCGACATCGGGCTGCTTAACGACAAGATTCGCCCCATTATTTACTACCGCCCGGTGGCGAGAGAACTTATCCATTTTGTTCTGAGTGAGTTTGGCGACGAAAAATCAGTATTCCGTAAAGATCATTTCCATAACGGTGCGCTCCCTGCTTCACACGCTGGGCTTCCTTTCACAAGCGTATTGCATGAAACATCTCGGGTTACCACTGATCCAGCAGCTACGTAAGCGCCACTGCGAAGAGTGATGCCACCTATCACTAGGGCGTCTGTACCAACGAAGACGTTATCCTCGACAATTGGTGACGGTTCATTCCCTTGGACTTTTCGTGCGTGAATCAATTTGCCTTGTATGACGCATCCGCTTCCAATCTTGGATTTGTTGCACACGAAGCCGCCAATGGAGGTCCTCGATCCAACGATTACGTCCTGATAAATGCGGGCGCCATATTCGAGTTCCACGCCTTGCAACAAATGACTACGTGATCCAATGTAGCTATGCGACTCAATTAGGCAGTCTGAATCTATAGTGACCCCTTGGGCGATAAAACAGTGTGAATGAATCACCACTCCAGCATCGATAATTGTCGACAGATATTCGTGATGGTCGATTGTGATGCCTTGTGTGTCCTGAGTGTCTGGGAATCCAATGACGGAGTACGGTCCAATGAACGCTCCTTCGCGCACAAGAACATGGGGCGCTAGTATTGCGGTTGGGTGAATGGGCATCGTTAGCGTTCCACTTTTCATAATGGAAGAATCAAATGAGCATCGACTTCTTAGTGATTCGGCAGTGGTTAGAAGCGCATAGCGACGACATAATTGTCAACTTACTTGCTGGCGTCATTGCTGCCGTACTCATCCTGATGACGCAAACAACGGTCATCATCATAAGCACTACGATACACGATTTGATTACCAGACGGTTTCGAATTCGACGGATTGCAGGGTTTAGGCTGGGTGGGGACGCACCGATAGAGGTATTATCTGGATCGTTAGAAGAAGAATCCCCTGTACTTCAAGGGCCCGACGCCAGAGCAGCTGCCCGGATTCAGGTTATGCTTGAACAGGTATTTCGAGGTCGACGTGTCGTGGATGGATATCGCGCTAGACAGAGCGACGAGGAGATACCCCAAAGCGATTTTTGCACTGTCGGCGGACCAGAGTTTAACTCATGTACGCGTAGTGTTATTGCATACCTGTCATCAGTTGCCGCGTTCGATTCCGAAGGGAATCTGGTTCTGCCTTCGATAGGTCGGGTCTATAAACCCGAGATGGAAGGCGGACGGATTAAGAAGGATTACGGCCTATTAGTCCGCATGAGAAATCCGGTCGATGGGCGACGAACGTGTGTTGTTGTTGCGGGTTGCGATACCTACGGCGTGTATGCAGCGGCTCAGCTTCTAACAAACTCGGCGCGTTTCCCACACCTTGCTGGGCAATTCCGAAAGAAGCGCGGGTTAGTTAGCAGCGCGTTGAACAAAGACTTTGTCGCTGTTATATCGTGCCGCGCGCAAGGTACAGATGTGTCAAATGTTCGTGTCGAATATGTCACTTCGATTTAGGAATCTGCGGAGATTCCTGAAGTCTCGGGGATCAGCGTCTTGTAGCAGCTT
>JAKBDW010000506.1:0-5873 GCA_021834245.1 Pseudomonadota bacterium | reverse complement strand
GAATCGACTGCCGGTCGGCGCGCGTGCGGCGGCGAGATCCGGTTTAGTGGATGCACAATTCGCCGGTGACGCGGGTGAATTCCTGCGCGAAGTTCAAGCGTGTGCCGAGTCCTTCGCAGCAAGCGCAGAAATCGACGCTCTCCTGGAAGACAAGCGGCGCGCGCGTCGTGAAGACGAGGCACTCAAGCCGCTGGAAAAGTATCGCGCCGAAGAACTGGCGCGCATGAAACTCAATTTTTACGGCTTTGACCCAAGCTACCATGTAGCTCGTTATCACTTTGTATTCAAGGTTCCGCATTCATGGACACCTTTGCACCTCGCACGGCACCGGAGGCTGGATTGGCTCCGCGAGATGCAAGTCAATACGGGTGGCGAGCAGGCGCAAAAAAGCGTTCCTGCGGTCAGCTAGATTAAGTACGGTTGCCAGACTTGCCAAGCGTGGTTTGCATAGCGGCTTGCGCGTGCGCGGTGGGGATTTGATTGCCTGGATGTTTGCGCCAGAACTCGGGAATGTCGGATCGGTAGCGACGCAACATCAGATTGACGACAAGCCCGGTCCAGCCGGTCTGGTGGGCCGCCCCCAAACCCTGGCCGGTATCGGCGTGGAAGTATTCGTGGAACAGCATCATATCGCGCCAGTGAGGATCGCGCTGGAAGGGGCTGCCCGGCGGAAAGGCAGGGATGAGTCCGTTTTCGCCGCGACGAAAGATGTTCACCAGACGGTCGGCAATGAGCTTGGCCGCCGCGCCAAGCGAAATTTGACGATCATGCAGACAAGGTGCCGCGACCGTGAACGAATCGCCGAAAAAGCGGTGGAATTTTTCCAGCGCCTGAATTAGCGCGTAATTCACCGGCATCCACACCGGTCCACGCCAGTTTGAGTTACCGCCGAACAGAGGTGAATCGGACTCGCCTGGCGCGTACTCAATAACCGCCTGCCCGACGCCTGGCAGCGTTCCGAGATCCCGCCGCGTCGCATGGATCTTGCTGACGCTGCGCACGCCAAAAGGGGAAAGGAACTGCTTTTCGTCCAGCACGCGTGGCAGGATTCGCAGAAGCCGGTCGTTTCCCACCAGGGCCAGCAGATGTTCGCCTCGAGCATTCTCGCGCTCTGGGCAGGCGCAAACTGTGTGCCGGTCCAACATTCCGTCTTCGTGCTCGCGCAGCATCTGGCGGAAGTGCGGCACTTTGGCAAGCAGCCGTCGATCGATTACCTCGGTGGCCATCAATGGAATCAGCCCGACAAAGGAAAAAACATCGATTCGGTGGCATTGTCCGTCTGGGTCCATGATCAGGTCCTTGAAGAATCCATCTTGGGGATCCCAAAGCGATGGACATTCGACTGCGTGCCCCGAAATGACGTTGGCGATCGAGAGAAACTGCGCGTAACACTGAATGGCGATTTCCTCGTAATCGGAGTCTTCCACCGCGAGTTCCAGCGCCATCACTGTCATATTGAGCGCAAGCATGGCGACGCCGGCGGTTGCGTCCGCCTGTTTCAGGCTGTAGCCAGGCGGGAGCGGTTTCGAGCGGTCATAGACGGAGATATTATCCATCCCCAGAAACCCACCCTCGAATATGTTGTTATCGTCCTTGTCCTTCTTGTTAAGCCACCACGTGTAATTCATAAGCAGCTTGTGCATCACGCGCTCAAGAAAATGCAGGTCTCCCTGACCACGCTGCACCCGTTCGGCGCGAAACACCTTGAGCGCCCCCTTGGCAAATACCGGGGGTTGACGTCCTCGAACGACCACTCGTAAGCCGCGATCTGTCCCTTGGGATGGAGGTAACGTTCCTTCAGCATTAGATCGATCTGGTTCTTGGCAAAATCCACATCGACGAGGGCGAGCACCGAACATTGATAGGCGAGATCCCAGGAAGCGAACCATGGGTACTCCCAGGTATCGGGCATAGAGACGACGTCTGCTGCTTTAAGATGTCGCCACAGATGATTGCGGCCGCGATTTCTCTGGGCTGGCGGAGGTATTAGGTCGCCGTCAAGCCAGCGCGCAACATCATAGTGATAATACTGCTTGTTCCAAATCATGCCGGCCAGGGCCTGGCGAGCGATGGCATAGTCTTCCGCCGAGGTATGGGTGAGAATGCTGCGGTAATACGCTTCGGCCTCCGACTCTCGCGCGGCGAACACAGCGTCCGAGCTTCCGAACGGGCGATCCAGGTGCCGCGCTGTCAGTACCAGCCGTAGTTCCGCCGTGGCACCGGCAGCAATTGTTAAAATATTCCAGGCCGCAAACTTGGTTCCGGTTTGTGACGGATTGACGGCACCGGTATCACCTGAAATCACACGCCGGTGAAAGGCGTCCTTGACGTAGGGAGCGGGATTTGTGGTTTCCCACAAGCGTTCGGTATTTGTCTCATTCTCCGTAAAAAGCAGCTCAGCCTGCTGTTCCCCGTATAGCCAGTAATTTCCGAGAGATGGATGATGTGCGGTGATGGACCAGCCGCAGCCAACCGATTTGGCTTCGGCCGTAATCCTCGGATGCGCATTGATCTTGTCACCCCATGCCCAGGTGTTGCGGAACCACAGGGTGGGCAGGACATGCAGTGTGGCGGGGGTCGCGGCGCGGTTGGTTATGCTGATGCGCAGATGTATTTCATCGACTGCAGCCTTTGCATAGCGCATCTCGACGTCCCAGTAGCAGTTGTCCGCAAAGATGCCTGTATCAAGCAGATTATACGACGGCTCGTGGCGGGTACGCCGCTGGTTCTCCGCGACAAGTTGGCGGTAAGGGTATTCGCTCTGAGGATACTTATAAAGGTAACGCAGGTAACTATGGCTGGGCGTGGCGTCAAGATAGAAGTAGTGTTCCTTGACGTCTTCTCCGTGGTTTCCCTGGTTGCCGGTAACGCCGAATGCGCGCTCCTTTAGGATCGGATCCTTTCCGTTCCACAGCGCTAGCGCCAAACATAAGCGTTGTTCGTCATCGCATATCCCACCCATGCCATCTTCGTTCCAGCGGTATACGCGCGAACACGCCTGATCGTGATCGAAGTACTCCCAAGCTGTGCCTTTGGCGCTGTAATCCTCGCGTACTGTGCCCCAAGCGCGCTCCGCAAGATAGGGTCCCCAGAGGCGCCAGTTCTCGTGCTCGTTGTGTTGGGCTTCCAGGCGTCTGCGTTCGGCCTCGGTCGGCAGATTATCATTCATGAATCAGCTCCTTTTCCAGTAGCATGACGCTGCTGCTGACGCAGCCCGCGGATGTCGGCTGCCTTGGTCGTGGTTGCGTGGAAAGGCTTATCCGCCTTCGCGAAATCCAGGATATAGTGTCACGCCGCCATCGACGTAAAGCGTGGCTCCGGTGCCGAGTGTAATCTCGTGAAGCCATGAATCGCTCAGGAGGCCGGCGATGTTGACCAGGATGTCGATGCTTCCGTAGGCCTCGAACATCTTTCCAAACATCTTTCGTGCCTGGTCTTCGCGACTCATGTCTGCCTGGATCGCCATCGCCTCCCGACCTGCAGAGTTTATGTCATCGACAATTGCGGCCGCGGCATTAGGGTGCGTAACATAAATCACGACCACCTTGGCTCCATCTGCAGCCAACGCGCGAGCCGTTGCGGCGCCGATGCCGGAGTTCGCTCGGGTGACAAGTGCCCTTTGACCGGCAAGAATCGCTTCGGCGTGTCTTGGCGTATCCATGTGCACCTCTCTTTTTTGCGGGTTCGGCGGAAAGTTTACTAGAGCTTTTCTATTGTAGGTCCGAGAGTGGACCACCCGGTTTGACCGCGTGACACGCGCATTGTTTCCGGTGAGGTGCAGGGGCGGAGGGAGGGCCGAAGGGGCTGCAATTGAGGCTAGATGCGCTGGCCGATCGGCGGCGTTTGCGGGAAGGTCATACCACGCTGATGATGGGAAACAAGGTAGGTTTTGCATGGCCATCCCGGGCCTGAAGCCAACATCGCCGTTTTGGACGGTGCTTTAATACTGGCCTTGGCTGCAGTGCGCACGATCTTTTTTCCGAAATTATTGTCGAGATGTCGTGGCGCCATGTCTAGCCGGTACATCACCTCTTGCGTCGGCCTTCCGCGAAATTCGCAATGATTTTCGGTTGGCGCGAGGCCACCCAGTGTCGGAGATTTTTACATCAGTTCAACGGTAGTTATCCCCGTCGTTAGTGTCTAGACGTGACCCTTCGCGAGTTCTGGCGGGATCGTGATTATATCTGTGGGACAGCATTGATCCCTGAAGTCCGAACCGGTAACGTATGTTTCAAATATCGACAGGGCTGACTACACCTCGTCCCCCGCGATTGAGGACGTGAGTATAGATCATGGTCGTACTTACGTCCTTGTGCCCGAGTAGCTCCTGGATGGTGCGAATATCATAACCGGCTTGGAGCAAGTGCGTTGCGAAGGAGTGCCGCAAAGTATGAGTCGTGGCGGATTTAACGATATTCGCATTGTATACCGCACGTTTGATCGCGCGTTGCAGGGCCTGAGGGTGCCTGTGGTGCCGGCGAACGATGCCGCTGCGCGGGTCGCTTGCGAGCTCCCCGCCGGGGAATACCCAAAACCACGCCCACTCTGTCCCCGCACTCGGGTACTTGCGGGACAGTGCTGTGGGCATTTCCACTCCAGGCGATTTAGTTGCCCGGTCTCTCCGCCACAATGCGCGTGCTCGGACCAACTGTTGCGTCAGTTCGTCGCGCAGCGCGTTGGGGAGCAAAGTAACGCGATCCTTGGCGCCCTTTCCGCCCCTCACTACTATTTCCTGGCGATCGAAATCGACATCCTTCACACGCAACTGAAGGCATTCCATGAGACGCATGCCGGTTCCGTAAAGGAGTCGTGCCATCAGCTGGTGCTCGCCGGAGAGGTGAGTTATAAGCCGAGTGATCTCACCTCGAGACAGCACTACCGGCAGGCGCACGGGCTCTTTAGCGCGCGTCACATTGTTGAGCCAAGGCAATTCAACTTCAAGCACCTCTCGATAAAGAAACAGAAGTGCAGCAAGTGCCTGGTTTTGTGTCGACGCTGCGACCTTTCCGTCAACGGCCAAGTGACTGAGGAACGCCTCGACCTCCGTCGCCCCCATCTCGCGCGGGTGACGTGCAGCGTAAAATCGGATGAACCGACGAATCCAGCCCAGGTAGCTGCGTTCGGTGCGCAGGCTGTAATGCTTGAGCCGAAGCTTGTCGCGCGTGACCTGGAGAAGGCCGGGTGGCCTAGACGATCCTTGGGCAGAAGAAGACGCCTTGTTGTCCATCATCGCCTCCTTGCGAATCAGATGGTTGGGGAAGTGGCGCCGATTTATATGGCGTTGGCTCGGGATTATATGGCATTTTTGCCACCGAATTATAGTTAGACTTTCATGTGGAGACCGCGCCTTTCGTCAAAGCCAATGGCCGCAGCGATATTGCTGATGAGCACGGCGCTGGTCGCGGGTATGTGGATAATACTTCTTCGGGGGTTAAGTCAGCCGTTCGGTTTTGTGAAGTACGCCTTTTCACCAAAGAACGAATATCGGTGGTCCTTTGTGCTCGTTACAGAATGGGGTCTAATCTCGTTACTCTTAGGCGCCGTTGTGGTGTTTACCCGCCGTCGCGCCATACTCAGGTCTGTACTTGTCGCTTGCGCCGTGCAGACGGTGCTGTTTGGGGTAACGGGTGGCTGGCTATTTGCGCTGTATGCCGCATTGCCTGCATGGGCGTTATATAAGGCGCAGCATGAAGTCTAATTATTCACTACAGCCGACGCCCAAAGCGCTGCGCGCTTTGGTTACCCTCGCTTCGCTCGGCGCGGCTGAGTTCAAACGTTAGCGTTCATGAAAACAAAACAACAACTAGTGCAGATTTTGCTAATAATTAGCCTTCTCTCCATCTCGATTGTTTACGGATCGTTAGCCGTAGTCG
>JAKBDW010000147.1:0-5897 GCA_021834245.1 Pseudomonadota bacterium | reverse complement strand
AGCACGACAGCGCCATCAACGTAGGCGGCACGCAGGCTTGCGTGCTCGGGCCGTTCGAGCGAAAAGTCCGTCAGGCGGTTGTACACGAGATCGATGCGCAAATCTCCACGCCAAAGCGACCCGTCACGATAGCTCAGCTCACTCGGGTCGGCGATGAAGCAGGCAAGTCCGCGCTGCTTGAATAGCTGCTCGAACAGGATGAACTCGGGAAAGAGGTATTGTTGCGCCGGGCCATCATCAACGATGGCCACAGAAAAAAGCTGTTGCGCGCCACGCTGCAGGCGCCACTCCGAAAGAAACATATCGAAAAGTGTCTGTTCCAGCGTAGTCAGATTAACCGGCCCCACCGTCAAATGTCTTACCTTGTCGCAGCAAGCGCGCTGTGCCCGCGCCAGCACCGCATTGAGAAGCGCCCCGCCTGCGTTGGTGTTGATCTCTATAAGTTGCGGGCCCGCCGGTCCCAGGTGGAAATCGTAACTCAGAAATACGCCGCGGGTTCCATGGTCGATGCGCGCAATGGCGGGCGCCCAGGAGAGCACTGTAGACCGATATTCCGGTAGTGCGACCACGCTTTCAACGGCATGGATCAACGCAGCCATGCGTTCGACTTCGGCGCGCGACACGAATACCGCTGAGGCGCTAAATAGATGTGGACGGGTTTCAATGACGGAGCTGTAAAGCCCCCGGTTTTCCATGTCCCGCTCGAGTTCGCGATGCAGGATTTCGGCATCGATGCTGATGCAGTGGCAGTCGCGATTCAGAGTGCGTGCCAACTCTTCCGTAGTGTCAGTCGATGCAGCCGAATCGGCCGGAATCATGGGGAGTTTGGGTGTGAATCTTGTCCGGAGGTGGTCCTGCCGTCAGTCACAGCCGATTCGCACTGGCTGGCCCTGGCACGTCGCACGTCATATTTGAGCGGGTTGCGATCGGTGGCGCTGGACCAATATTGATCTGCCGCAGGCAGGGTAGCGCGCAATATCCGCCGTACCCATAGCGGAAGGGACGGATGCAAACGATAATAGATCCACTGCCCGTCGCGTCGCTCTGTGACAATTCCTAAGCTGCGCAGTGTCGCGAGGTGGCGGGAGATCTTTGGCTGCGTGACACCAATGGCGTCCGTAAGCTGGCGGACGCATAGTTCGCCTTCAGTCATCAAAAGCGCTACGCAGCGCAGTCGCGTTTGGTCGGCAAGCGCGCGAGACAGATCAACTGGATCGGCATTCACGTACTGAATATACGGCAAATCGTATATATGATCAACCGTAGCCGACGCGGACTCGCGTCAGGCACCGCTCCTTCAACCGCTTGCATATCGCGGTCCGGGAGGCTCTTGCGACTACTTAGCGCCCCGGCACCGGCATTGCAAGAAAACTGGTGGGGTTTTTCGGGCATGGCACCCGAATACAACTTCCCTGTCCGTGTGACCCCCGCACACGAAGCTACCTCATCCATTTGGACGGCGCCTAACGCATGGCCTTTCCGCGCCAATCTGGCCCCTGGATTCCGTGTTCCAGTACAACTCATGCACGTCAGGTCGGCCTCCAGCGGCTGTCCTACAGCATGCAAATAGCCTAAGGACCGGGGGTGACCAGATTATTTCGCCGATATGAAGACGGTATGAAGCTGTAGGCTGGCGGATGCGAAAGAAGATGACAGCTAGGATGGCGTTAGACGATATGTCCGTGACTGGGGGAACTGACAAGCGAAGGTGCTGCCGTGGCCAAGCCTGCTTTCTATGATCAGTTTTGCGTCATGTCGCAGCAGAATGTGTTTGACAATGGAAAGCCCAAGTCCCGTTCCTCCGGTAGCGCGCGAACGCGCGCTGTCTACACGATAGAACCGTTCCGTGAGGTGCGGAATGTGCTGTGGAGCAATGCCGTCGCCGCTATCCGTAACAGAGAATCTGGGTCCCTCCGAAGTGGCATTCCACTTAAGACTGACGGAACCGCCGGCCGGGGTGTACTGAACGGCATTGTTTATAAGGTTGGAGAATGCGCTGCGCAATTCTTCTTCATTGCCCAGCAGCTTCAGACCAGGTTCTGCGTTCAGGGTCAATTGATGACGGCGATCCCCACTTAGAATTTCCGCGGTCTCCTTGAGTCCTGCCAGCATAGCCGGCACGTCAACTGGCAATTCATGCAACAGTGGTGGCGCAGTTTCAAGCTTGGAAAGCGTCAAAAGATCGTTTACCAGCCGTTGCATGCGCACGGCTTGTTCATGCATCGTTGCCAAGTGCTTGCGCAGCTCCGCGGGCGGCGGGCTACCCATATCCTCCAGAGTTTCAATGAAACCGGTGATGACCGTAAGCGGTGTGCGCAGCTCATGTGAGATATTGGCAACGAAATTGCGACGCATCGCTTCGAGCTGCTCAAGACGGGTGATGTCGCGACCGATCAGTAGCTTTTGGCTGCTGCCAAAGGCAATTATCTGCAGCGACAAGGTCTTCTGCGGTATCTCGGGCGAAGGGATGCTGACGGTTTCGGTAAACTCGCCCTTTTTCAAGTAGCTGGCAAGATCCGGATCGCGCAAAAGATTGCTTACCCGCAGACCGTGATCGCGCGGATAGACGATTCCCAGTAGGCGTTCTGCAGCCGGGTTGGCCCATTCGATTGCGTCGTTTTGCGCCAGTACCACCATCGCGTCCGGAGTTGCAGCACTGGTGCTCTGAAAATGGGAGAGGGTTTGGGTGAGCGCATCCTCGCGTCTTTCCGTCTCTTTCATTAGGGTGCGGATGCTGTCGAACACATCGCCCCAAAGTCCGGACGCCTCGGGAATGTCTTCCCGTTTGCGGGTCTGCAGCCAGCGCTGCAGCAGCATCAGTTGCCGCAATTCGAGAGCAAGATAAATGGCAAGGCCGACAAGCAGGATGCCAAGAGGATGGTCAACGATCAGGCCTACCAATAGGGACGCGACGACGATCCCGGCGACGACCCAGAGCTCATGCAACCAGCTTTCACGCACCCGGTATCAGTCCTGCGCCGACAACCTGTAACCTGCGCCACGCACCGTCTGAATGAGTGCGTCATGCCCGCTTGCGGCCAGTGCTTTGCGCAGGCGGCGTATGTGCACGTCCACAGTGCGTTCCTCGACATAGACATTGCCGCCCCAGACGCTGTCTAGAATGCGTTCGCGGCTGTGCACGCGCTCCGGGTGGGTCATGAAAAAGTGCAGCAACCTGAATTCCATCGGACCCAGCGCCAACTTTGCGCCGCGTGCCTGCACCCTGTGGGTCACTGGATCGAGCTGCAGACCGTCGACTTCAACCGCGATGTCCGCCACCTGGGGCGCAGTGCGGCGCAGCAGAGACTTGATGCGCGCCAGCAGTTCACGCGTGGAAAAAGGCTTTGTAATGTAATCGTCGGCACCGGTTTCAAGTCCCTTGAGCTTGTCCTCTTCCTGGGTGCGGGCCGTCAGCATGATGATAGGCAGATGTTTCGTAAGCTTTTCCTGCCGTAGGCGGCGGGCGTAATCCACGCCGCTCACTCCCGGGAGCATCCAGTCAAGCAGTACGAGATCCGGCACACTTTCCAGAATCTTAGTCTGCGCTTGGATAGTGTCCGCCGCCTCCAGGCACTCGTAACCCGCGTGTCGCAAAGCGACGCCGATCATTTCCCTGATGGCCTGTTCGTCTTCAACTATGAGTATTTTAGCTGCCATGGTTTGACTGCCAGTCTCGTCAGTTATCCTTCGGCTCGTTTTTTGCGCGCATATTTCATACCATAAGTATGACAGTTTGGTTACGGTACGCGTACCTCTGTGACAAAACCGGTATAATTGGCCAAGATTCGACCGCCTGCGAGACTTGCCCGAGGATGTCTTCGCCGAGCCGGAAACTGCACTGCTGCGACAGGGCGGAGCCAAATATTGCATTTTCATGACTAGTTAACCACAGATAGGCAGACCATGCGCAAGAACGCAGTAAGGCCAACGGACATCAAGCTGCATCAGAAATCGCGCGTACTCGAAATCAGCTTCGACGATGGGACCCATTTCCGCTTCCCCTGCGAGTACCTGCGCGTATATTCACCTTCAGCCGAGGTGCGCGGCCACGGACCCGGACAAGAGGTGCTGCAAATAGGCAAGGAGAACGTGAATATAAGCAACATCGAGCCGGTCGGGACGTACGCAGTATGTCTGCATTTTGACGATGGTCATAACACCGGTATCTATTCATGGGATCTGCTTCACAGTTTGGGGCAGAATCAGGATCACCTGTGGGGCGAATATCTGGCCAGACTGGAAAAAGCCGGCTACAAACGCAAGCCGGCGCCGGTCAGCGGAGCATAAGACATTGAAGCCGCAAAGCGATTCGGGTGGTAAGGACGGCTTGACGCATTTCGGCTTCCGCAATGTACCCGAGGCGGAAAAGGCCGGACTAGTCGCGCAGGTATTCGATTCAGTCGCCGGCAAGTACGACATCATGAATGACGCGATGTCGTTTGGCGTGCACCGTCTGTGGAAGCGGTTTGCAATCGGACAAAGTGCGGTGCGTAGCGGTAATCGGGTGCTTGATGTAGCTGGTGGCACGGGAGATCTGGCAATCAAGTTTGCCGAACGTGTCGGCGCGCGCGGAAGCGTGGTGATCGCAGACATCAATGCCGCGATGCTGGACGCCGGTCGACGCAAGCTAGCAGACCACGGTATTGCCGGCAGCGTGACATATGTCCAGGCTGACGCCGAGAATCTGCCGTTTCCCGATGACTATTTCGACTGCATCAGCATCGCCTTTGGGTTGCGCAATGTAACGCACAAGGAGGCGGCCTTGGCCTCCATGTACCGGGTGTTAAAGCCGGGTGGTCGGCTCCTGGTTCTGGAGTTTTCCCGTCCCGTTTTCCCGGGCCTCGCCAAGGTGTACGACGCCTATTCCTTTTCGGTGTTGCCGCTCATGGGTAAGCTCATTGCTAACGACGAAGACAGTTATCGATACCTCGTCGAGTCAATACGCAAACACCCGGATCAGGAGACGCTCAAGAGCATGATGGAGCAAGTGGGATTCGGGCGAGTTCATTATTTCAACTTGAGCGGCGGGATAGTTGCGCTGCACAAGGGCTACAAATTCTGACGGTGATCAATTCTGCGGATTCGGCACCATTAAAATATAAATTCAAGATGATCGCAGCGCAGACAATCATCGGGGTGCTAGAAGACGCAGTGAATCGGCTTTTGCGTCTCGACGCAGAAAGTCTCAAGGAATTTGGTGAGTTGTCGGGACGTGTCCTAAAACTTGAGCTCTCTGATGTCGGCATGTCCTTCTACCTGTTCCCGAGCGAAAGCGGACTGCATACCCGCACGCAGTACGCGGGGGTTCCCGATGTGGTCTTGCGCGGACAGCTGTCTGGCTTCCTCAGTCTCGCACTGGGTTCGCAGGCGCGAGCGTTCTCTTCCGGTAAAATCGAGATAACTGGGGACCTGGATGTGGGTCAGCGCTTCCAGCAGATCCTGCGGCATCTGGACTTCGACTGGCGGGAGCAGGCGGCACAATGGATGGGTGACCCGCTAGCCCACCAGCTCGCCAGCGCCGTACGTGCAGCGCGCGACTGGACGCTGGCGTCCGCCACGCTTCTTGCTCGCGATATGTCGGAATACCTGCATCACGAGGTGCACTTACTGCCGCCGCGTCGGGAAGTTGAGCTATTTCTCGATGCGGTGGACATTGCGCGCGCAGACGTGGACCGCCTGGAACAGCGCATCGCGCGCATTGAACACGGACGTCGATCTCAGGGAGCCGGGTAATGGCACGCATCGGGCAAGTAGGCCGGTTGCTCCACATTACACGGGTCTTCGTGCGTCACGATCTCGATGAATTCGCGACTGCGCTGCATCTGTTTCGCCCTTATCGACTGCTGCTGCGATTGATGCCATGGCGGTGGTTGCGCACGGCACGCCCAGCGCGCGCC
>JAKBDW010000468.1:0-5905 GCA_021834245.1 Pseudomonadota bacterium | reverse complement strand
GTGTCGGCAGTTCGATTCTGCCCCTGGCCACCAATAAATCATATAGTTACGACATATACTAGACTAGCGATCCGTCGCAAAGGTACATTTTCGGTACAGTGCGCGATTTCGGAGACGCTATGGCGACCGTCGTAAAAACCCCTTCCGGCAGTTGGAAAGCTCTCATCAGAAAACAGGGCTGGCCTACCACCTCACAAACTTTTCGTACACAACGCGACGCAAAAGATTGGGCACGGCGCGTCGAGGACGAGATGGTGCGTGGCGTATACATCAACCGAGCGCCCGCCGAGCGCTTGACTGTCGAGGACGCGCTAGATCGTTACGAGAAGGAGGTGACTTCAACCAAGAAGGTCTTAACCCAGCGCGCTGAGTTGGGCAGGGCGAAACAGCTCAAGAGCTTCTTTGGGAAGTACTCGTTGGCGGCGGTGACGCCGGACCTGGTCGCAGCCTATCGCGATGAGCGTCTGGCTGCGGGTAAGGCCAATAACACGGTTCGGCTCGAATTGGCGTTGCTGAGCCACCTGTTTACCGTGGCCATCCAAGAATGGCGTATAGGGCTGGTTTACAACCCGGTGGCTAACATCCGCAAGCCCAGTGCAGGCGCAGGCCGCAATCGACGGCTCACGGAGAATGAAGAAAAGCGCTTGCTCGATGCCGCCGACAAGCACTCCAATCCGATGTTTGGCTGGCTAGTGCGATTGGCCCTTTTTACGGGCATGCGCACGAATGAACTGGTGACGCTAACGCGTGGGCAGGTCGATCTCAAGCGGCGCATTGTGCGCCTCTATGATACGAAGAACACCAATCCCCGCACGGTGCCGTTATCGTTGAAGGCAACTGAGGTTTTCAAGGAAGCTCTACAGAATCCCTTGCGACCACTTAAAACGGAGCTGATTTTTTTTGGGGAGCCTGGGCGCGATGGCAAGCGTCGGCCATATAGTTTTCGCAAAATTTGGCACAACATGAAAAAGGAGCTCGGGCTCGAGGGGTTGCATTTTCATGACCTGCGCCATGAAGTGATCAGCCGACTGGTAGAAGCCGGCCTTGGGGACCAGGAGGTCGCAGCGATCAGTGGGCACAAATCCATGCAGATGCTTAAACGCTACACTCATCTGCGGGCTGAGGATTTGGTGGCCAAGCTCGACGAACTCGGTCAGGCCTGATAATCGCCCACCAAATAAGGAGCCAGCCATGCGAACCACCCAACAGTTGAGCATCACTCTGCCTAACGACATGGCAGACGTGGTGAGAACCAAGGTTCGATCTGGCGAGTATGCCAGCGAAAGCGAAGTAATCCGGGACGGTCTGCGGGCGCTGATGGCGCGGGATCGCGCCGTGGAGACCTGGCTACACAATCAGGTCGGCCCTGCCTATGATGCCTTGAAGGCCGATCCATCTCGAGCCGTCACCGCCGATCAGTTGCGTGCCCGTCTGGCCGCTGAACAGGCCAAGAAGCGATGAGTTATCGCGTCATTTTCAGGCTGGGTCACGCGCGGGGGGTAAATCCTGCCGTGCGCTGAACAACCCCCGCGCGTTGCCCGGGCAATCGCCGGAAAACCTGCGCCGCGCCAAGCTCTGTGGCAGGTATACGCGGCCTCCCCTCTAGCTCTCTGGTTCTCCTTTGCGTCATGGCACAAAGGCGTCATGACGTAGTGGCGTATTGGCGCTTTGACGCCCACTCGCACTAGCGAAGTTTTCTCCCCTCCAATAAGGCAGGAGCGCGCCCTTCCTATTTGTGGCGCGGTTAGTCAAGCCCTAGACCAGTGGGGCGCTGCCGAATAGATTGGCCAGTCAGCCCGCCTAAAGCGGGCTGATTTTTTCCGCGCCTCGGGCCCCCTCGGCGCCAGGCTTATCCATCAAATCCCCAGCCGCTTTATCCGCCGCCGCTGCCTTGTGTGGAGCAGGAGCTGCGGGCCGCGCCAGCTATCCGCAAGCACCTTTGTGTATACTGCCCCCAAATGGCTCACCAGTGAGCAAGCAGCCGATATTGACAGTAGTGCTACAGGGATCGAGAGGGTTGCAGTGCTGCCATGCTACATCGGAGGCCACTACACCCAAGGTTCCGCCGAAATCCAGCGATAGCAGACGGCGGTTGCTCAGAGGGATGCTTTACGGGGGTGTCATCGAGGATGACTCCCTGTCGCTGCCCCAGTGCTGCCGTGCGAGAGCGTCGACTCCCTCTTCATGTCGCTCCACTACACCGACGCGCGGGCGTGCGGTCGCATCTACCCTGACTATTACGTTGAGCGGTTCTTGCCCTTTGCGCATGCCATGTACGAGACAGCCAAGCCTAGAGGAGAAGACATTGAAGCTTGCTAACAAACTTTACTTGCGATGGCTGGCGACGATCTTGCTCCAGATGATTCTATCCAGCGTACCGCTGGCAGCGCATGCGGACTTGCAGGCTACCGTAAAAACCGGAGACGGGGCGACCTATCAATGCCTCCGATTCGGTACGTTTGATAGTACTTGGACGCTCGGGGCCTCGATATACACGAGCGAAGAGGTAAGAGTTATGCGTTCGGCACTGAGGTATGGAAATGAGGATATCGTGCCCGCTGAATATATAAAGAAAGTGATATGGGGCAACGATGATGGGTCTCCTGGCTGGTTCGTGACGATGACGGATGGGCAGCAATTCTTCGCGGATTCCGTTGACAAAATTGATCAAAACAACAAGGGCCGCTTAACGCGCATCGCCGAAATCGGGGATCTAAAGTGTGTAACGAAAGATGATGCTCTTTACAAATTAATTAGGTTCCAGTTGGGGGGCGACGCATTAACAGAACCGGAGAAAGCGTGGACCGCCGGGGTCGTTAAATCGATATCCTTTACGGATAAACCCGATATTCATTTACAAATATGGGTTGAGGATACACCCACGGGTAATCCATATTTGGTTCCACAGCGTTTGCAGCGTTTAGAGGAGTTAGACAAAGATCAAGTTGTTCGTGAATACGTACAAGGAAAAACAAGGCAGGCCATTGATCTGGCGAACGAGGTCGAAGCGAAAGGCATTCCGGTTCCGCGTACGGTAAGAGGTGCGCTGAGGCAACAACTGTTAGAACAACTCGATGAGAGTGCGGAAGAAAATTCTTGGCAGAACGTGCTGTCTGGGGTGGTGACGCCTCGGCAATATGCCAGACACATCGAATTGGGTAGGGAAAGAAAACTCATCATCGAGGATGACGAACCCATATCTCTGCAACAGACCCCACTCACAGAAATTAACCTGTTCAAACAGCTCTTAAGTGATAACGCACTTCCATAGCTGGCGTTCGCAAACTAGGGGGAGTGCCGCAGCTGTTGTGCCATTCCTATCCAGCATGGGAGAAAAAGTACCTCGCGGACAGTGGCTAGTTGGCGTGCTTGGGGTAACGATAGCGATTTCGTGCGCTGTTGGCTCAATAATTAAGCAGTGGTGCGCCTGGGATTGGAACCACCTCTACTACCGCCCGGCTCGAAGCCCGGATCAGCGCCGATCTGCACACGATGCTCAAGCGCGCCGCGGAACTGCAGGGGCGAACCATGACCGATTTCGTGGTCGCCGCCGTTCAGGATGCCGCGCAACGCGCCATCGAGCAGGCCGAAATTGTCCGACTCTCGCTGGACGATCAGGAGTGCTTTGCGCAGGCGTTGCTGTCGCCGCCACAACCGGCCCCGGCTTTGGAACGTGCTTTTGCCCGTCGCAGCAAGCTCTTGCGCGCTGAATGAGTGGCGCGGCGTTCCACGTCGCGCCACTTGATACCGCGCACGACCGCGCCGGTTTCCATAGCGGTTCCGATCCGCTGGATCGGTACTTGCGCGAGCAAGTCACCCAGGATATGCGCCGTCGTGTGGCCGGCTGTTTTGTGGCGCTGGCTGACGGCCAGCGCATTGCCGGCTACTACACCCTGGCTTAGGCAAGTCTTCTGCTGACCGATCTTCCCGCCCGTATTGGCAAGAAGCTGCCACGCTATCCGACCGTGCCAACAGTACGCATGGGCTGCTTGGCGGTCGATCAGGCATTCAGGGGGCAAGGTCTAGGTGGTGCGTTGCTGGCCGATACGCTCGAACGTGCGGCGCGCTCCGAGATTGCCGCCTATGCCTTGATGGTCGACGCCAAGGATGAAACGGCGGCGGCCTTCTACCGCCATCACGGTTTCATTGCCTTGCCCGACTCGCCGTTGATGCATTTCCTGCCGCTGGCAACGGCGCTGGCAGTTCGGTGAGGCCGTCCTTTCGCCATCGGATGTCCCATGAGGGCGAGAGTACGCGCCCCCCCGGGTGGTAAAACTGCCGTTCAATATCTATTGGACCCAGGTGATCGGCACATTGCTGACCTGGCGGGCCAGAGGGTTGAATGGCCGTTATGGCCGAGAGATTAGGGGGCGTCTCGGAAAACTAATCACGCGTGGGTGGCCACTGGCGGGCCGTATGAACCAGCGTCAATATCCAAACTGTATCGCCGTCGATCTCATACACCAGGCGATAGCTTTCATGTGGGATCAGATCGCGGGTGCCGGGAATCTTTCCCGGTTTGCCTAATTCGGGATGCTCGGCCAACCTGGCCGCCGTGTCGCTGAAAAGCGCATCCATCCGAGCGGCCGCGCGCGGGTTGTCAGCCGCAATATAGTCCCACACATCGGCGCGGTCTTGCTGCGCCTCGGGCGTCCAAACAACCCTCATGCTCCGCTTGCCACACTGGCACGCCGTGCGGCAAATTCGGCTTCAACCTCATCGTTCGACCGGCCCAGCCCGGCGCGCATTGATGCCCGACTAGCTTCGACCTTACGGCGCAGGAATTCGTCATACTCCCGCGCTTCTCGTTGCCGCTGGACAAACTCGCGCATCAACTCGCGGAGAACCTGGGACGCTGGCCGGTGGGCGGCTTCGGCTTCGGCCATGAACTCGGCGCGCAGTTCGGGTTCAAGCTTCATTGTGAAAACAGCTTCTTTCGACATGGCAGAATCTCCTGCAACCTGATACTAACGTAGTATATACGGTTTCATTACCTGTCGCCCCAACTTGTCGTTGACGCTTTTCCTGTTGCGGGCAACGATGTTGGCGTCTCGGTAAGAGGGTCGCTATTGGCGCTGTCGGTGCGCGTTGGCGCGGTACAGCAGCGGTACACTCATCAGTTTTCTCGGGCTACGATTAATTGCACTATCTTACTGTTTTATAAATACTTTATTATTCCGTTGGCTACGCAAGATTTTCCTTATCTATCAGTAACATATTGATTTACATAGAAACTAAAAATCCGCGTGTCGGCAGTTCGATTCTGCCCCTGGCCACCAAATAAAAATCCATTGATCAATAGCCTACATTGAGTTCTCCTGGGTGGATCGGAGAGCCTGAGCGGAGTTTTGGGCGTTTCCTGGCACTTTTCTGACGGTGCCGGCTGCGCCCCATTGCGCCCGCTCGCGCTCATCGGCCACTGGCCGCGGAAAAATTTATGCGCCGTAGCTATACCCAACTCCCCATCAAGGAGTTGCCATGCAGTTCCCCTTCGTTCTTATTTCCCGTCGTGATATCTGCGACTGATTGTGCCGGCCGTATATTCATTTCGGCTATGGATGAATAAAAGAATTTAAATAGAGATCGGGCGCGCGAATAAAGATAATTACAATATATTCGAAATACCTAATATTTACTTCTGGCACCCCTTGTTGCCATGTTTGACTCTGGCAACCGGGTGCCGCGCCCTTTCCATCTAATATACCGAGGGAGTGCGGCCGCGAGGCATGCAGGAAGGGCTTTGTATTGACTCTGGAACCAGGATGAATGCTGAAGTAAAAGTCGAGAACCATGCCCGGCAGGAGATCAAATATTCGACCTGCTATATGTGCGCGTGCCGTTGCGGCATCAAAGTCACCCTGGAGGATGGCAAGGTCCGCTTCATCCAGGGAAATCGCGATCACCC
>JAKBDW010000292.1:0-5926 GCA_021834245.1 Pseudomonadota bacterium | reverse complement strand
TGGGCACGTAATGGGCACAAGAATTTCTGCAGAAAAAATTATGACCATTAGCCACATGACCGCAAGTCTGAATTTGGCGCGCCCGAAGCGATAAATCTGGGCACTGGGAAACTAAAATCACATTACTTTGACCGTCCGCTTTCGGGTAGGCCTTCGTAATTCCACAGACAGCTATCGCCGTCGGTACCATCGAAACGCTGCGCGAGGCCGTACAAAAAGCAAAAACACACCATGCGCCGCCCACACTGGGGCGACGATGCGAAATAGGAAAATACACAGGGACTCCTCGTCTTTCTAATGCGTTACTGTAACGTTACAGTAACGTCCTTCCCTCTGAAATACCCATTCCTGCGACAACAAGAAAACCATCCTTTAACCTATGATGGAAAATCACTAGAAGAATTTTCTTAAAATATTCCTTTGTAAATTTCTTACACCCTCAAGTTCATACACCTTCTGTACCCTCTGGCCAGCTTCGATGTGTCAAATAGGCAGCCAGAAAGCTGCCGTTCATGATCAGCAACAGGTGCTAAATTATATGAAACAGGTTTCGTATTAAGCCATTTAAAATCAACATTGTCTTGTTTTGTCTCGGAAGTGTCTTATTTTGTCTTGAAAGTGTCTCGTTTTGTCTCGAAAAATTCTATTCAGTAGTTCTCTAGTCCGCTTTGGTCGATAGTGAAGATTGGCGAACGTATGTTTCCAGGCAATGAAAAATTATTTTTTGCACAAAAACTGAACTGCCCGATTGCAGACATTGATGGACTCACGCAACCGACCCGTTGCTGACGGCTCCCTTCGCAATTCCACAGACGGCAATCGCCTCATTGGTGCCTGACGATCTGTTGTTACTTCAAAGGCAAGTTTCCGAGTCGAGCGGTCACTCGGCACGCCCATCCATCGACAGGAGGTCGGCCTTTTCGGTCGCTGGCATCACTTTGCCAGAATGGCCGGGGCCAAGTAGATTGGCGATGCTGACGTGAGATGTCAATTAAATGTCCACAGCCGTAACTGGTAACTGGTTGGGCACAACCTTTGCAGTTACTTCAATTGACCGAACGGGAAAGCAGATAACTAACGCGAGTCCTTAGCCGGCGCGACCTTCGTACTCGTGTCGCCTGCCCACAACCGGAACGTAAGGTACAGCGGGATCAATACAGACGTTTACGAGGTGACGTGCGCCGCCTCGGCGAGTTGTTGGTGGCCTCGATCTCGCCCAACCTGATATTTCACCTCACGCTGCCAAGAAATATCATCACAATTCGATAGGCTGGTTCGTAACAGGCAAGTATCCTAGCGTCGGGATCAACCTCTCCGTGCAGGAGGGCATTACGCATGGCGTAGATCGTTTCAACCAGACCGGCAAGCAGTTCTTCAGTGGTGCATTGAAACTCCATCGTGCCAATTTGCAGGCGGTCTGCCCCTCCGCGGAGCAGATCGCGCATGGGGCGGGGATTACAGCCGTCATAGAACTGGCGCAGGATTGTCTGCTGCGGCACGGACAAGTTCGCGGTGAAGTCGGGCAAGCCATAGACCGCGTTCGGCTCATATTGTGCCTGCTGGTGCTGAAACTTCACGTTCCCATTGCGAACCGATGTCACGGTAATCTGGATATCGCCACCCGCGATCTTCTCGGCCTTGTATGCCTGTCCACTTCTTTCGATCCGTTCGCGGTTGAAATGCTTCGGCGCGATGCAGACGCTACGGAGCGAGATTTGCTCATTCACTCCCTTCCGCGTCACCTCAAAATGGATACCGTCCAGGCGTATTTGCAAGTCAGAGATTGCTAGTTTCAGCGACTGCGCCTCGGCGGTATCGTTGTCATTGCGCAGCAGAGCAATGACGCTCCGACGAACTGGGTTCGGCTGTCCCTTCACCCAATCCAGCATGGCCCTTTCCTGCTGCTGGGAAGAGGCGTGACGGAACCAAGCGTTGAAGGCGGCCCAAGCTTTGACAAAGGGGCCGATGTAGTCGATTTCGGCGCGGTTCATCCAGTCGGCTGCGTGGGGGGGCAAGACCATTAGATCATCCTCTCTGCAAGGTCGAGGTAGGCCAAGGCAGCGGGCTCCCCGTTTTTAATAGCAATCTCGACGGCGCGTTTGGCCGCCTCCAACAATTTCCGAGCCCGGTGACGGGCGGTGAAGCTGTCCTGCACGATCTTGGTGATCTGGTCCGAGACCTGTGCCACTGCGTCTGGAACGGGAATCGACAGTAGGTCGCTTTCACTGAAACGGGGGTGCTGCGATCCGTCTTGGCACCATTTCAGGATGGTCTGCACCGGGGCCGAGCGCAGGAAGACCATCAACGCCTCGGGCGAAATGGCGGTGCCCTTGGGCCGTAGCACGATGAACTCCGACGACCCGACCGAAGGAATGTCATCGCCGGATCGCACCACCGCAACCTCTTTCAGGTAGGAGCGTAGGCGCGAGATCGCCACGTCGCCGTCCTTGAATACCTTTTTCATGCTGCCAATGTCGGAGGCAAAGCTGGGTTCTTTCTCTGTATCCAGCAGCGGCACTAGGGCGTCGGTCACGTCATAGTTGCGGACAAGCATTGTTGGCGGCGCGCGGTCGGGCACCCACTGTTCCCGGATGCTGTCCACCCGTTTTGAGAGTAGCTGGCCGGGAAGAAGCGCCAGAGATTGCCGCACCAGCTCTTTCGCGGGCATGAAATATTGTGCATCGAATCGACCTGAGGCTAAGATATCCGTCGCGCAGGCGGAATAGGCGAGTGGTTCAGGCGGGGTCCAGTCGGCAAGGCCAAGAATGCGCAATAGAACGGCCTCTGCGTCCCTGATTGCACTCTCTGCCGACACGGCTTGCTGTTTCGACATAGCAAATGCGGCTTTGAGCTTCATCAACAAGTTTGCTCCAACCTTAGGAACCCAGATGTTCCCGAGATAGTAGGGAGCAACTTCTGGCTGCGCTGCGCCATAGACGCCTTTGTCGATCTGCGCGACGCCGTGTGAGGTGTTCAGGAACAACGTCAGGAACTCAGGGTCGATATTCTTTGGCCTGATGATGAACGTATGTGACGATGCGATTGCTCGCTCTTCACGGTCAAAGTATGCGCACTGACCCCGGTTTGCGCCGGTTCGCGTGACAAGAACATCACTTCGCTTGACCACGTTGCGCATCAATTTATCCGCATCCTCCTCCGAGATCATCACCTGATTTCGCGGATCAATCTGTAAAGGTCGTACGTTCTGCGCCCGGAGGAACCAGACACCTTCCTCCTCAACATACTCTCGGATGATCTCGTGTGGGTGAATAATCTGCGGGCCATCTTCCTTGAACTGGATCGCGCCAAAGGCCCGCACCTCATCAATCGCCGCACGATGCACTTTGAGTTGATACTCGCTATCTAAGCGCAGCACATCGTTGTCCAGTCGCCATTCCGACGAATGAATGACGGTCGCCTCAAGCCCCTCCAACAGACCGCTCAGGCGGTTTTGGTCGAAGGGGCGTCCGGAAAAAAACCGATGCCCTCTTTACGCGCGAATTCCTCGAAAGCTTCGGCGACCCTATCCTCGGTCATGCCATCGTGGTTAAATAGGTCATGCGACACGACGAAGTGGCCATGCGTGTCGCGCATGAACGTGCCGTCCGCGTTCTTGCGATAGACCTTGTGCCCCGAGTTATCGACGCTTGCCACCTGCTGCGTGGCAAAGAAGATATCGTATTCCGCCGCCTTCGGGCAGAGCGGCCCCGTGCTGGCATCGTCGTTCCACTTCTGGATGAACAAGACGCTAGTCTTGGTGCCCGTGTGCGGTTTGAAGGTGTTCGGGTGCAGCCCGACCACCGCAAGGATGCGGCAGCGTTCCATGATGAACTCGCGCAGCCGTTGGTCGGACGAGTTGTTGAACCGCCCCTGCGGTAGCACAACCGCCATGCGCCCGCCGGGCTTGAGGAAGTCGAGGTTGCGCTCGATGAACAGAAGGTCACGGGCAACAGCCCGTTCCAACTTACCGTCTTTCTTGTGGGCCAGATCATATGGTGAAAGCATGTCGGACTGCTTGATGTCGCCAGCAAAGGGCGGGTTCGCCATCAGTATGTCGAAACCGAAGGTGCGGTAATCGGTCTGGCGCGGGTGCCCGCGCAGCTTGCGCAGCCGTCGCCACCCGTCGCCGTAGGTATCCTGCCAGTCATCCTGCTTCACCGTCTCGTCCCATTTGGTCCAGTCGAGGGTGTTCAGGTGCAGGACGTTGGTTTCGCCGTCGCCCGCGATCAGGTTCAGGCAGCGCGACACGCGGACGCTTTTTTCGTCGAAGTCGATGGCAAAAACGTTGTCGCGCACATAGTCGATGCAGCGAGGGGGCTTCGCTTCCATCGTGAATAGATGGCTTTCTTCGCGCCCCATGGCCCGCATGATCTGCCGCCAGACGTGGAACATACTGTGCACGGTGAAGCCCGCCGAGCCGCAAGCGGTGTCGATCACCGTCTCACCTTCTTTCGGGTTCATCATTTTGACGCACATGTCGATCACCCAGCGGGGAGTGAAATACTGGCCCTTTTCGCCCTTCGAGGATTTGGAGACCAGGTATTCAAAGGCGTCATCGATCACGTCGAGATTGGAGTTGAAAAGCTTCCACTCTTCGAGCGACCCGACGCAGACTTGCAGGTGATCAGGCGACAGGCGGATGCGTTCATCTTCAAGGAAAACCCCCGGCCATTTCTTCTTAGCGTCGTCGAACAGGTTCTGGATCGCGGTCTTGAGCTGGGCAGCGGTGTTCTGGTTGCGGAACCGCAGGGCGTTGCCCAGTCTGTGCGAGGTCATCTCGTCATAGAGCTTCGTGAAGATCAGCTTGAAAACTTCCTCGAAGACATCCACCCCGGCATTGGCCAGCACCTCATCTTCCATATCTTCGATTAGGTCACGCAGGGACCGGGCGAACTTCCCTTCCTTCACTCGTTCCTCTTCAAGGCCAATCAGGGTCTGGATGGTCCAGGGCTGATCGACGACCTGTTCGATGGTCTGATCCGCGCGGGGAAGCTCGTGGATCGGCATGAAATAGTTGGGGTTCTTGCGGTGCCAGACCTCGGCCAGAATGCCGTCGCTCCACACAGCAAGAGGTGCGCCGGTCGCGTGGGCATAGGAGCGGAGCTGTTCCTTGCCGTCCTTATACTTGGCCTGCTTCACCTCTACGATGATGTAGGGGACGGTTGGGCGGTCGGCGTCGAACACAACGATATCAGCCCGCTTGGAACTATCACGTCCGAAGGTGATAGGGTATTCGATGCCGATGCGTGAGCGGGCATATCCAAGCTTATTGATCAGCCGGGCGAGCCAGAGTTGGCGAGTCCGTTCCTCAGGTTTGAGCTGCACTTCCTTGTCACGGACGAGGCAAGTCACATAAGGCACTTCTTTGCCACGGCTCTCTCTCATCATTACACGGGCATCGAGCGCTCGTGCTTCTTCTTCCGAGAAGAGAACAAATTCGCTGAATTCTGCGGTGATCTTTCCCATTTTTATCCTCTTAATTATTTCTACTACCATGTAATTGAAATATTCACGTTGCCTTCAGGGCGATTTCTCGCGCCGTCGAACAAAAAACAGTGACGGTTAGCGAGCCGACAAGCTTCGCGTACTTCAAATAGATCACAATCAGTCCACACTTCCGCATCCGATACGCATACCGCCCGCCATCTTAACGCAAAGGTGATCAAGCGCAGCATGATTTGCCCATCATCATAGCTCTTGATATCGCCATAGTAGTACCACACAGAGTATGCAGAACATGGACCGTCCATATCGTGAATACTAGGTAGGTGGCATCCCGCAGTGGCTGTTGCTCCTCAGGCACGAGCTCTCATCCATGATCATCGCTAATAGCTGTCATTGCTATACCTATTTCTCACCGAAAACGTAAAAAGTGGTCATATCATTCAGAATGCCATTTTCAGTGTTTCGTCTTTCCAATTCCTGT
>JAKBDW010000439.1:0-24159 GCA_021834245.1 Pseudomonadota bacterium | reverse complement strand
ACATGGTCCGGAATACGCATTTCGAGCAGATCCGCCCGGTCCTGGGCGGACAGTGCGGTCAAACCCCAGTCATCGAGGACCAGCAGCGAAGCCTTTGCGGTCGATGTTAGGAACTTGATTAGGAACTTGATGTAGCTCCCGTCACCGTGAACGACCCGCAGCTCCTCGATCAGCCGCGGTACTCGCCAGTACGTCACCGAGACGCCTTGACGACAACACTGCTGGGCGAGCGCGCACGAGAGCCACGTTTTCCCGCTGCCGGTGGCACCTGTGATGAGGACATTTTGGGACCTGCGGATCCATTCTCCGGTTGCGAGCGTGGCGATCTGTTTCTTGTCGAGGCCGCGGGCGGCCTTAAAATTGATATCCTCGATGCACGCGGCGGCGACCTTCAAGTGCGCGCCCCGCAGCAGCCGCGACTTGCACTGATTGTCGCGGTAGAGCCGCTCGCGATCGATGATGAGCGCGATGCGGTCTTCGAACGAGAGTGCTTGGATGGTCGGGGTTTGCTGTTGCTCCTCGAGCGATTGAAGCATGCCGTGCAGCTTCAGGCTCTTGAGGGTTTCGATCGTCGGACTCGTCAACATCGTCTTCGCCTTTAAGATTAATCGTCATCACCAGTGGAAATAGCCGGGACCGCGGACGTTGCCATGCGGCGGCAAGTCGAGGTCCAGGAGTTCGGTTTGCGCATGAGGTCGATCGCGGCCGCTCTGGAGGATCGACTTAACGCCTTTGGGGGTGGGACTGCGCAGCCGCACTGCGAGCGCACTGGCGGCCTCTAAGCGCTGATCGCCGTACTCGCGGCTCCCAGGGCTCAAGAGGCCGAGACACGCCCGATAGCCTTGCTCTGGATGCGGTTTGGAGCGAAGCAGGTGCTCGACCACGGCGCCGGTGTTCACACCGATCGATTCACCCCCACTGGATGCGGCGCTGCGGTGACCACTCGGCGTGCGCCCGATGCGATTTCGGCATGTGTTCGTCGATCGTCGTATACACGCCGCGCTGATAGGAGAGCACATGGCTCGACACGCGCTCGCTGCGGAAGAACACTTCGACGCTCGCCGCCGAGAAGCGCGCCCACGCGCTGTGGCCGACTAGGGCGTGCGGGACGCTGTAGTAATGACCGTCGATCTCGACGTGATAGTCAAACGCGACCGTGACTTCCTTCCATTCGGCAAACACGTACGGCGAGGATGGCAAGGCCCGCATTACCGGCCGATCGAGCGCTTCGAACACACTACGGCGCGATCCCGGCAGACGTTGATACAGCCGATTATTGAACTCAACCAGCAGTGCCCGGATCGCCGTGTTCAGTTCCTCCAAGCTGAAGAACTTCTGATGGCGCACCACTGCTCGCTCAGACACATACCCCCATTGAAAAAGGCTAAGTCTTGACAGAACCTCCAGTTCGTCGCATAGTAATTACATAATTGAACAGTGTTCACAAAAAAGGATTTCATGCGAATTTAAAGGTGTAAGGACTTGTGGTGATATGCATAATCTGGGAGGTTTCCCGTACTCGTCAGTTCGAGTAGGACCTGTTACAGAATATGCGCAGCGAAGGCGAGGTCACAACTGGTTTCCTGTCATACCCATGGGTCCCAGCCGCTCACTGCGCTCGCCCGGTCGGCTTGGCGCGCTGGGATTTTGGCGCGCCGTGAAGGCGGCCGTAGGGGCTTTGAACTTAGGAAAGGATGACCGTGCCAATCACTTGGCAAAGCCAACGACTTATCTACGAACCATTGGAGAAACCCGGATAGGGCCATAAAAGTGTGTTTGGCGATCGAATTGATGATGGTACGGAGGCTGCAGTGTCCGGACGTTAGTGGAACAAATTCAGCTGGTTGCCGGTATCGGGATCGTTTTGAGCTGTGCGAATTGGCGAAAACAGCGTATCCAAAGAGGTTACCTCGAACATGGTTAGCCTCAAGGTCCGTATCATTTCATAGAGGCTAGCTTGGATCTTCAATCGCGTTTTGACGAAGGCGACGAGCACGTAGATCGAGACCGCGGTCCAAATCCGCGTCTTCGCGGCGTTCTCGCTCGTACCGTTGAACTGCTTGATCCGCAAATGCTGCTTGATCCACTTGAAGAAGAGTTCGACCTGCCAAGGGCAGCGATACAGTTCCGTGATCGTCAGGGCCGGCAAGGCGAAGTGGCTCGTCAGGAATACCAGTCGCTTGTCGGTCCTCGGATCGTTGAATCGAATCCGCCGCAGCGGGGTCTCGAAGTCCTGACTCGAGTAGAAGCTCGTCAGGATAACCGTATGATCGCAAATGACCCCTGTGCGTCGGTCCACCGGACGCGAGTAGGGTCGTTGGGCCCTCAGGTTGGAGTTGCCCCGCATCACGAAGAAACTGCCCGTGGTGTGCAACCGGAAGAGCCTCTCGAAGTCGAGATATCCGCGGTCCATCAGATAGAACGTGCCGGCCTCTGGCGGCGATGGTTCGAGTATGTTGACATCGTGCATCTTGCTGTCGCTGATATAGATAAAGGCGGGGATATTGCCTCGCAGGTCGAGCAGGGTATGCGGTTTGACCGCCGTCTTCGTTGTACGAAACAGGGCCCACGGGAAGACCGACAGGCACAAATTGATGGTCGTTGCGTCGAGGACGTAGACCGTCTCTTTGAGATCGAGTCCAAACGGCTCGTCGACATACAAGCTTGCGGGGCATCGCGATCAGGTGCTGTGGGAAGCTGGCCTAGATGCGCCAGTCGCGCACCTCGTTCGCATCCGGCAGAGTGCTGTGCGAAATCCAGCTGCGGATTCCCATGTGATAGAGCTTGTCGTTCTGGGCTCGGAGGCAAGCCTCGATATCCCGCAGGCTCTCGCGGTAAGTCAAGCTGGGCGAACGCCAGACAGAGAAACTGTTCGAGACAAGCGAAGGTCTTGATCTTGTGCTCGCCGTCCTACGCCGCGACACACCGGCGAAACGTGGTGAGCGGAAGATGATTCGCCAACTGCGCAAATACCAGCTTGCCGGAGTGCACGGATACCATCCGCGAATAGGGTCTTCGCAGGGTCGCACCAGCGTTTATCGAAGTCGAAATCGAGACCAAAAAAAATCGCGATTTATCCCACATGAATCAGTTATTTACGGCCAGCGTGGCCACTAACATCAGGTCACTACTGGTACGGAGGTATCATGGGTTCAACGCAAAAGATTCTTAGGACAACACTCAAGGGCGAAGATATCAGGCTGAAGGAAAGAATTGATCACGCTGAACAACAATACAAAGATACAGGTCACATATTTGGACTGAAATATCTGGAGTTGCTGGAAAAAGATCCCATTAAATTCGACAAATTTCAGACTAGGCTGATTGCGGCGGTCAGTGCCGCCCGAGAAACGTCCAAACATGTATCCGGTTCCCCGGCAGGGGTCGGAATGGGTGAACTTCTGCATTTGCTCGCCCTACCTGAGGGGGAAGTCGTAGCGTCTTCCTTTGGCCTCACTGGGCACGTCATGAGCTTCCCGCTAATAGTCAAACATATGGCGGATACCGGCCTGGAAGAGAATCCGGGCTTCAGAGACGGCGATATCTGGGGGACAAATGATCCCTTGGCCGGCGGGCCCCATCAATCGGACTGCTATACATATGTCCCAATCTTCTACGACGGCGAGTTGGTAGCTTGGGCTGCCGGTGTCAATCATATCGCCGACACAGGACATTCCATCTGTGCTGGGGGCGTTCCCGCACACTCCCCTACGACCTACTGTGATGGGTTCACCTACGGGCCCATGAAAATTGGCGAGGACCTGATCGAGTACAAGTGGTTTGAGCGGATGTGGACGCGCCGCACCAGGACGGGCACCCTCAATGTCCTGGATGAAAAGATGCGGCTCACCGGGGCCATCATGCTCCGAGGACGGGTCATGGAACTCGTCGATGAGTTTGGACGGGGCTATTTTAAGCAGGCTATGAGGGAGATCCTGGAGCGGGAACGTAGGGCCATAGAGCGCCGCGTCAGAACGCAGATGGTGCCCGGTGATTTTCGTCAGGCATTGTTTCGTCCGGTACGTCAAAAGGGAATCATGGGCCACTTGTACCGTGAAGCGGATAGAGATTGGGTCGTTCACCTGAACGAGAAAATATCCATCACTCCTTCTTCTTTTATAAACGTCGAGTGCGATGGCAGCACCAGCCAGGATTACTTCTGGGCCAATGGACACCGAGGCGGAATTCTGTTGGGCATGGGATGGCATTCGATGGCTGTCCTCGTACAAAGTCCACTGGTCAACACCTCCCTCTTGAAGATGATGGATGTGGAAGGGTCACCGGGATCCATCGTCAACCCTACTCGTACGGATGTAAGCACGTGTGCTCCGAACGTCGTTGGCACCATGCTGTCATTGTTGCCGAACCACGTTTTCGGCTGGTCATACTTCATGAGGGGATTCCTTGAGGAATCCTATCTGTGCGAATACGTGTATTCCGTTTTTGGCATGGGTGGCGTCTTGAAAAACGACATTCCTTGGGGCATGACGGATTTCGGTTACGTCGGCAGTTGTCCACGAGGGCCTTCGCCTTGGCGCGATGGTGAAGCTTGCATGGTGGGCGCCGGCAATCCGGAGGCCGATTTCGGCGAAGCCGAGGAATGGGAATTCGTCGAACCAGCCTTTACTTCACTGGCTCGGAAAATGATTCCGGACATGTGTTCCCATGGCAAGCACCGCGGGAGCATGGGGATGTCCTCTGCGCACTTGATCAGTGACCCTGGCCAGTTCCTGACGATGAACACAATGGGAATCAGTGGAACAGACATGCTCGGTTGCGCCGTTGGCGTATGTGGCGGCTACCCGATGTTGAACGGCTTGGTGATGTACCTGCACGACACCAATGCCTTTGAGTTATTGGACAAGGGAGTAACTCTGCCCACGGATTTTGTTGAAGCCTGCCGCATGATGGAACAAGGCACGCTGAAGGCGGGTTCTGTCGAGCTATACGGCAACGAGTCTCCACCCACCCAACTCAAGCATGGAGATCTTGTCTATCAGGGTCTGCAGGCCAGCAGTGCCTGGGGTGAGCCGCTGGATCGAGACCTTGATCTAATCAAACAAGACGTGGAGCGTAGTTGGATGTCTCCGGAGACAGCCCGAAAGGTCTACGGTGCGGTTGTGAAGTTATCTGCCAACGGAGACTGCCAAGTGGATATTGAAGCCAGTGCGAAAGCGCGGCAAGAGATCCGCAACAAACGGAAGGCGAGAGCGCTACCGGCCAAGGAGTTTTGGCTTCGCGAAAGATCCAAGGTACTGGCTAGGCAGTTTACCCATCCGGATGTGACCGAGATGTATAGGGACACGCTGCAATATCCAAAGTGGCACAGCGAGTTCTACGGGTTCTGGCAGTTAGGCGAAGACTTCAAAATTTAAGGCTCCTCCGGAGCAGGTGCGCTCGGCGCGTCAAGTGTACGAATGTGACGATGCCGATACCTTACGCCCCAAATTTAATGAAAAGGTGAGACATGACTGAGAATAGCTTCGTGACAAAAAACAAGCTGAAGTTGCTGTCTGAAGGGAAACTCCCCTTGGCTGAGGTCCATGCCTTGCTGCGCATGCCTGTCAAAGATACGGATCGGTTCTGGAAATATTTGAAAGTCCTCCAAGAGCGGGTCAAGTGGAAAGAAACCATACTGGTTCGCATCTCTGAGCACCTGTACGTAGTTGAGAAAGGCAAGGAGCGCTTTGTCAAATGCGATTGTGGCCAGGAGTTCGGCGACTATCGCGTCAACTGGAAGTTGAGCAGTTTAGTGTATGCCAGAACCACCACCGAAGAGCTCGACGAGATTTTTACCACCCCGAACAAACCGAACCCGACCTTTGTCGAGGTCAGGGAGTTTTACTGCCCGGGGTGCATGGCTCAACTCGGGGTGGAGGCGGTGCCTTCTGGATACCCCTTCCTGTTTGAAGTGCTACCGGATATCGACACCCTCTATGAGTGGGAACAGAAGCCGCTCAAGAGCGCGAGCAAAGATTGGTTCCAGGACCTGAGCGCTAGCCAAACAGGGAAGTGGGCTAAGGAGGCAAACAAATGACACAGCTGGATAATAGGAGATATCTCGTCGCGCTAGACGCCGGCGGAACCATGACGGATACCTTCCTCGTTGATAAGGAGGGAAATTTCAGCCTCGGGAAATATCTAACCAACTACGGCAATGAAGCCATTAGCTATATGGGTTCTGTTTCAGATGCCGCTGCCCAGTTGGGACTCACGTCCGGTGATATTCACAGGAATACGGACACCTCCATCTATACCGGGACGATCATGCTTAATATCTTGATCACAGGGGCCGGAAAGAGAGTGGGCCTGCTCGTAACCCGAGGGCAAGGGGATACACCCTTCTTGGAAAGAGCTCTGACCTGGCTGGGACGGCCGCCAGCCGAGAAGTGGAAGCTCCAGCTGCATGAGCATACGCGGCCGATGATCGACCGAAAGAATGTCATAGAGATAACTGAGCGTCTCTCGGGTGGTAACTATTTTCCCCCTTGCAGCCACTATGACGCGGGCCATGTGATCATTCCTATGCATGAGAGCGACGTCCGCAAGGGCGTCGAAAAACTCGTCGACACAGGGGTGGAAGTTATTGGGATCTGTTTCCTCTGCTCTTACGCAAATCCGGTTCATGAGAGACGAGCTGCCGAGATCGCCCGGGAAATAATCAAGAAACGTGGAGCTAATATCAATGTGATCTTGTCCAGCGATATCTGTCCGATCATTAAGGAGAGCGCGCGGATGAAGACGACCCTCGTTGAGGGGTTTGCCTGTGACGGTGCCAGAACGAGACTGAAGAACGTAGAAGATGCGGCGAAAGCCGATGGCTATGTCCACGACTTGCAAACTTTGCTGGCCTTTGGCGGAGTGGCAAACATTCGTTACCCGAGGCTGTATGAAAGCATCGTTTCGGGACCCACCGGTGGGATGCTAGGCGGCAAGATAATGGCGGATCTGAAAGGGATCAAGAATCTCCTTTGCACCGACCTCGGAGGCACCAGCTTCGAGGCCGGCGTGATCGTAGGCGGTCAGCAGAGTCTAAACCGGGAGCCTAATTTTGCCGGTCATAGATTGAATATGACCATGCTCGCCACCGATTCCATTGGTAACGGAACGGGAACGGCGATCCATGTGGACCGGGAGGCGAAGCGGGTTATCTTGGGACCTGAGTGTGCCGGTTCCAAGTTGGGGATCTGTTTAAATTACGACGAAATCACCCTGAGCGATATTAACGTTGCCCTTGGCTATCTGAATCCCGATAACTTCCTTGGAGGGAAGGTCAAACTTAACAGAGCGAAGGCCATACACGAGTTGACCGAGCGTTTGGCAAAGCCGTTAGGAATGGATGTTTTCGAAGCATGTGCCGGTGTTTTGGATTTGATGCATGCCGGTCTGCAAGATCACGTTAACGACACCTTGTTGTCGCGAGGCATGGATCCCCACGAGTTCACGATGATTGTCTATGGTGGTAGCGGTCCGTTGCATCTATGGGGTATTGAACAAGGACTTAAACTAGGCGGAATGTTCACGGTTCCCTGGGCGGCAGCTTTCTCTGCCTTCGGCATTGCTGCGGCCGAATACTACCATCGCTATGAAAAAAGTTTGACCTGTTCCATCCTGCCCTCGTTGTCAGCAGATGTTAAATTGACTATCACCAAGCCGATGAACGATGCATGGCGAGTGCTCGAGGCGCAAGCTTACCGGGAGCTGGAACAGGAAGGATTCTCCAAGGATAAAGTGACCTTCAGGTACGGTATCGCGGCCCGGTATGTGGGGCAGCTCTTCTCTAGTTGGGAAGCGCCGGTTGAACACGGCATGGTCGAGACCATCGAAGATGTGCAGATGATCTGTGACTCTTTCGAAAAGACATATACACGGATTTATCCAACGGCCTCGCGCTTTCCCGAAGCAGGCTACTTGATCACTAGTGTTTATTTGGAGGCCGTCGTCCCCAAGATCCAACCCAAGCTAGTTTCCTACCCGCTTGAGGGCAAGGAACCCGCAAAGTTTGCCATTAAAGGCCATAGGCCAGCTTATTGGGGCGGGCGTTGGGTGGAGAATACCGTTTGGGATATGGAGAAGATGGAGCCAGGGAATAGAATAGATGGACCGGCAATCATTGAGCATCCGATGACTACGCTTCCCGTTCCGCCGGGCCGCTATGCCGAGATGGATCAACATAAGGCAATCTGGTTCAAAAGGGACAACGAGCAGTAATGGCACTTAACGTATTCGCCCGCTCTCCTTGAGAGGTACTTATCGCTCACCCGTTAGCACAAAGGTGAGCGAGCGGCTTCTGTCTCCTGCGAGTGTGCCGAATCATTAATTCGTTGCGGTGGTGTCTCAACGTTTGAATTCGCGGCGTCATTTCAGCGCCTACTCATTGATCTATCTGACACATGGATTACGGTCGCCGTTGAAATCAAGATCGAAGAAACTCCGCACAAAGAGACATAGATGCTCAACTATCAAGCCGTTAAGAACTGGGACTTCGGCGAGATCGTGCAAAAATATAGCTGGCGCGACACCATAATCTATGCGCTAGGCATTGGTATGGGGGGGGATCCGCTGGACGAGGGGCAGCTACGCTTCGTATTCGAGAGAAATCTACAGGCAGTACCAACTATGGCGGCGGTGCTCGGTTCGCCGGGTTTCTGGTGGAAAGACTCTGCGACCGGCGCGAACTGGGTCAAGTTAATGCAGGGCGAGCAGCATATCCGCTTATTCAAACCGATGCCGGTCGAGGAAACGGTCATTGCTCGGAATCGGGTTGTGTCGATCACCGATAAAGGCCCTGGTAAGGGAGCCATCGTGGTGATCGAGCGCGAGATCATGGATCAGATGGATCGAGAGCTGCTGGCACGAAACAGGATGGTTACGTTTCTGCGTGGTGACGGCGGATACAGTGAGCAGAAAGGTCTCAGCGATCCAGGACCAGAGCCGTTGCCGCCAATCCCGGAGCGTGCGGCGGACATTGAGGTAGAACTTTCGTCGCTGGAGCAGGCTGCTCTAATTTACCGTCTAAGCGGTGACTACAACACTTTGCATGTGGACCCTGTAGTCGCAAGGGCTGCAGGGTTCGCTCGGCCGATTCTCCACGGTCTCTGCACTTTCGGCATGGCAGCGCACGCAGTGTTGAAGACATGTTGTCGGTACGAAGCGTCGAGGTTTTCAAGCATGGCGCTCCGCTTCACCGCGCCAGTGTGGCCGGGCGAAACAGTGCGCTTCCAGCTATGGCGCGAGAGTGAAAACCAACTTCGGCTACGTGCAAGAGTAGACGCGCGAGATATCGTGGTGCTCAACAACGGAGTCGTAGAACTGACTTTGGAATCCGTTTGATACGAAGGGACGTTCTGAAGGACCGGAATTCAAACACGAATTGGAGTAACGATGAAAGCGTTGGTCGCAGTCAAGAGCGTCCTGGATTACAACATTAAGGTAAGAGTTAGATCGGACGAAACGGGCATCGATATGGCCAACGCAAAGATGTCGATGAATCCATTCGATGAGATAGCCGTCGAGGAGGCAGTAAGAATGAAAGAGGCAGGTGTGTTGAACGAGGTCGTTGCCGTCTCGATTGGTGCTGTCTCTTCGCAGGACGTATTACGAAGTGCACTTGCCCTGGGGGCGGATCGGGCGGTCCTAGTCGAAACAGACATGGTGTTGCAGTCGTTCCACGTGGCGAAGCTGATCAAAGAAGTGGTGGTGAAGGAAGCGTCACAGTTGGTAATTCTTGGCAAACAGGCTATCGACGACGATGCTGGCCAAGCAGGCCAAATGTTGGCGGCTCTGCTTGGCTGGGGTCAAGGCACGTATGCTTCGAAAGTCACCTGCGACGGCGCAAATGTCCAAGTTTCACGTCAAGTCGACGGCGGATTGGAAATCGTGAAGCTTAAACTGCCAGCTGTGATCACGACGGACTTGCACCTAAATACGCCTCGCTATGCGACTTTGCCAAACATCATGAGGGCCAAAAAGAAACCGTTGGACATGCTTAGCGCGGCATCGCTCGGTATCGATCTTAGCCCGCGTCTTAAGACACTAAAGATTTCCGATCCGCCGCAACGTAAGGGCGGGCTATTGGTGCCGAACGTGAAAATTCTTATAGAAAAACTCCGTAACGAAGCTAAGGTGATCTAAGTATGGCAGTCCTTGTTATTGCGGAACACGATAATGCTGTGCTCAAGAGTGCAACACTGAACGCGGTGACCGCGGCGGCGATGATGGCGCTTGACGTGCATCTCCTGGTGGCGGGTAAGAACTGTTCGAGCGTCGCCGACCAAGCCGCTAAGGTGACGGGAGTGGCCAAAGTCCTCGTGGCGGACGCCGATGAATACGCCAGCGCGCTGCCAGAAAACCTCGCAAACCTTGTCGTTTCCTTGGCGAATTGGTATACGCACCTAGTGGCGGCGGCAACCGCCTTCGGCAGAGATTTCCTGCCGCGGGTTGCGGCGCTCCTGGATGTGACTCAGGTTTCGGATATTGTCTCGGTGCAGTCGCCTGACACGTTTGTGCGCCCCATCTACGCTGGCGCAGCTATGGCTACGGTGCAGTCTGTCGATGCCATCAAGGTTGTGACGGTGCGCACTACAAGTTTTGATGCGGCTGGGTGTGCGGGAAACGCGTTCATTGAACCCGTCGCCGCTACTGGCGACAGCGGACTATCCCAACTAATAAGCCGACAGATCTTTAAGTCGAGCCGACCAGAACTCACCGCCGCGCGGATTGTGGTCTCCGGCGGACGCGCCATGGGAAGTACCGAGAATTTCAAGTTGCTGGAACCGCTAGCCGACAAACTCAATGCGGCGATCGGTGCCTCCAGAGCCGCAGTTGATGCAGGTTACATTTCAAACGACCATCAGGTCGGGCAGACGGGAAAGATAATCGCGCCTGAACTTTACATTGCGGTCGGTATTTCCGGCGCGATCCAGCATCTAGCGGGAATGAAGGAAAGCAAGGTGATCGTGGCCATCAACAAAGATCCGGAAGCGCCCATCTTTCAAGTGGCGGACTATGGATTGGTGGCCGACCTATTCCAGGCAATCCCGGAACTGATGGCTGAATTGGGATAGGGCTTTTACGTCCACTGTGTTAGAAACGTCTGTAGTTCATAATATTCCGCCAGGATCTTCAGTCACTGCAAGAAGTGTGTGGTGGGGAAGAGCCTGGAGAGTCACTTTGAAAAGTACGGTGAAGTGATTGGCGCGGCGTTGGCGTACGTTGATCGAAGGATGCCGGCAGAGTTGTATTTGCGCGGTTTGATGTTGCCGGAAGGCAGTCCTCGAACCTGCTTGGTGATTGACGAGATGCACTCGCCCATGACGGTGATCGACTTGGCGCAAGCATTACAAGCGCGGCACCGTGCCTCACTGGTGTAATAGGCCTTGACGCCGCGACGAGAGTCATGCGCGAGCAGGGCCGCGGCACTCCAAAGCGAATGAGGGCGGTGCTTGATCGGATTTTGGATCACGTGGCGCAGTGTTATTTGGCTGGCACGCGTCCTATCGTCGGGCGAATGCAACATGAGGCGCGGTATGAGGGTGACTACTGGTAAAGTCAAGGTCGATCGGACCGACGAAAGAAGACTGCTCAGGGACAGCGTTGCCGCATTTGTCGAGCGCACGGGTGGCGCATCGCGCGCGCGCGCGTTGCGGGACCGCTCCTCTTGCTTTGACCGCTCCGTTTGGCGAGAAATGGCGGAACTCGGCTGGTTCGCAGTCACCTTGCCAGATCAATACGGCGGCCTCGGCCTGTCCTTTACGGAGTTGGCAGTTATCACCGAGGTACTCGGTGGATCAGTGGCGCCAGAGCCCATTATAGAGGCGGTCACACTCGCGGGTGGGGTACTTTGTCATGCGGGTGGAAGAATTGCCGAGGATCTTTTGCCTAAAGTTACCACCGGCGACCTCATCCCCCTTCTTGCATGGCAGGAGCCCGACGGATCGTACAAGCCGGATTTGATCAGAACGACTGCGAAATTAAATTCCCGAGGGCCGGCGAAACTGCAGGGAATTAAATCTTTCCTGCGACATGCTGATGTGGCGGATGGTTTTATCGTTACAGCACGAAGCGAGCAAGGTCCAGTTCTATATTGGGTTCCCGTTGACTCGCCGGGCGTTGATCTCAGTTTTCATCCGTTGGCGGATGGGTCGAAGATCGGGCGGATTGCATTCAATCAGGTGGAAGTCACAGACGAACAGCTGATTTGCGCTGGCAACAACGCCCTGCACACCTTAACTGTAGCGATAGATGAGGCAACGGTAATGGCCAGCGTGTCCCTCGTGGGTCTGATGAGCAAAACCCTGGACATGACGCTTGGCTACATGAAAATGCGGGTGCAATTCGGAAAGCCTATCGGTAGCTTCCAGGCGCTACAGCACCGTGCCGTTGACCTGTATATCCAAAGAGAACTGTCCAAAGCAGCGGTAGCCGATGCACTGGTTGCCTTAGACGATGAAACGGATTCGGCCGCCCGACATGGCGCGGTGAGCCGTGCAAAAGCCCGTTGCTCAGATGCTGCGCTCGGGATCTGCCGCGAAGCCATTCAACTGCACGGGGCTATCGCATACACCGATGAGTACGATTTGGGGCTGTATTTGAACCGAGCACTCGTCCTTGCAGCATGGCTAGGCAACTCGGCCTACCACCGTCATCGCTACGCGATGCTTGGAAGGACATCGTTTCGGGGAGTCGCGTCATGACCGACTGGAATGCGATGGATGATGAAGACTTTCGTTCTGAGGTGCACCGTTATTTTGAGCAGAGCTATCCTTCGGCCTTGCGCTATCCAACGCACCGACTTCGCTGGGGCGAGATCAAGGATTGGTATCTCGCCCTTTCGAAAAAAGGCTGGCTCGCTCCGACGTGGCCGGTTGAGTTCGGGGGTATGGGATTGTCGCCGACGAAGCTCCTCATTTTCCTAGAGGAGCAGGAGCAGTGGGGCGTGGCTCGTACCCCGGACATGGGGATGACCATGGTGGGTCCGCTTCTGATCAAACATGGAACGGACGAACAAAAGGCGTATTACCTGCCGAAGATTTTGAAGGGTGAACACATCTGGTGCCAAGGCTACTCGGAACCCAATGCCGGATCGGACCTGGCCAGTTTAACGACGTCAGCGGTATTCGATGGCGATCATTTTGTCGTCAATGGACAAAAAACCTGGACAACGCTGGCTCAGGACGCGACACACATATTCCTGTTGGCTCGCACGGATCCGCAGGCGCGCAAGAAGCAGGAGGGAATTAGCTTTCTTCTGATTGATTGTGCTTCACCCGGCATGACAGTTCGACCGATACGAAACCTCGCTGGACAGGAAGAGTTTTGTGAAGTGTTCTTTGACAATGTGCGAGTGCCAAAGGAAAACATCGTCGGGGAAATCAACAAGGGCTGGCCGATTGCCAAGGCGATGCTGGGCTTCGAGCGTATTACTCTGGGGAGTCCCAAACAGTCCCAATACGCTTTGGGGCGGCTTGAGTTGATGGCGCGTCAGCAAGGGCTTCTTGGGGATCCCGTGTTTCTCGATAAATTTACCAAGCTCCAACTCGATGTCGCGGACCTCGCGTCGGTATATGCGCGGTTCGTCGATATGGTAAAACGCGATGAAACGCTCGGCTCAGACGTTTCGTTGCTGAAGATTTGGGCTACGGAAACCTATTCCCGGGTCGCTGATTTGATGGTGGAGGCAGCGGGTCCAGCCGGGGCCATGGTCGGCAACATCGACTTTGGCCTGGAATTCGTTGATGTTCTCACCAACTTCTATCACGCTCGGCCTGCCCCCATCTATGGCGGTACCAATGAAATCCAGCGAAACATCATCGCAAAAGACGTTCTTCGTCTCCCGACCTGACGTCGATTATGGATTTACCCTTCAAAGGAACTGAGGATGGAGACTGAGCCATGTCTAATGTGAACACGCCCGACCGATACCAGGACATCCGCGACGGGGTGCGTGCCCTGTGCGCCGAATTCCCTGACGACTATTTTCGTCGATTGGACACAGCGCGCGCCTACCCTGAGGCCTTCGTGGAGGCACTTACGCGCGCGGGATGGCTCGCCGCTCTGATACCGCAGGAGTACGGCGGTTCAGGTCTTGGGCTCACCGAGGCCTCAGTGATTATGGAAGAGATCAACCGTTGCGGGGGCAACTCTGGCGCATGTCATGGCCAGATGTACAACATGGGCACGCTCTTGCGGCACGGCTCCGAAAAGCAAAAACGTCTGTATCTGCCGAAGATCGCCACGGGTGAGCTGCGTCTGCAATCGATGGGCGTTACGGAACTCACTGCCGGTACAGATACTACGCGCATAAAGACGACGGCTGTCAGGAATGGGGACAATTACGTCGTCAACGGTCAGAAAATCTGGATCTCGCGTATCCAACATTCCGACATGATGATCCTCTTGGCGCGCACAACGCCTCTCGCCGATGTAAAACGCAAATCGGATGGCATGTCCGTCTTTCTTGTCGATCTCCGTCACGCCATCGATTACGGGCTCACGATACGACCCATCCCGAACATGGTTAACCACGAGACCAACGAACTATTCTTCGACAACCTGGAAATATCTGCGGAGAACCTTATCGGCGAGGAAGGGCGCGGTTTCATGTACATTCTCGACGGCCTGAACGCCGAGCGTACTCTCATCGCCGCCGAGTGTGTCGGTGATGGTTACTGGTTCATTGACAGGGCTGCAAAATATGCTAATGACCGCATTATCTTCGATCGTCCAATTGGAAAAAATCAAGGCGTGCAGTTCCCGATCGCGGAGACCTACATAGAGCTCGAAGCCGCCAATCTAATGCGCTGGAAAGCCTGCGAGCTTTACGATGCGCATAAGCCTTGTGGCGCGGAAGCCAACATGGCGAAATACTTGGCGGCGAAGGCTTCGTGGGAAGCCGCAAACGTGTGTCTGCAAACGCATGGCGGATTCGGCTTTGCGTGTGAATACGACATAGAGCGCAAATTCCGCGAGACACGGCTATACCAAGTCGCGCCAATTTCCACTAACTTGATTCTTTCTTACGTGGCTGAGCATGTGCTTGAGCTACCGAGATCATTCTGACGTAAGTGGTAAGCATGCGGTTTCTCTCAGTAGTTTTCCGTCGCGGGACGCGACAGGAATTCTGAGGTGCGCCGGGGAAACCGGCAAGGAATAGACGGTGAAAGTCCGCTACGTTGAAGGATTAGCAATCTACGGCGGCCCCGAGTCATGCGCGGTCACCCGCGAGGGTGCATGCGAAGCGTTGACAGGGGTACGTACAGGCGAGGCATCGAGCCGCGAAAGTTTCTGATTCGGGTGCTGACATTGTCAGTGAGATGGAAAGCAACACGGACGGGCGCGTTAACGCGGGCGCTCGGATAACCCGACGTGGTCATAGACCCTGGCATGTGCGGATGTTCCTTGCGCTGGAACCGGGAGATCTTGGGCTTGACCGGCGATGCATCGTCGGTCCGCATCGGGAAGGCGAGGAGCCGTAGCCGATGATGCACGAGCCCAAGAAGTCTGAGCTCGACAAAGTAGCGACGAAGCGTAAGCGGTAATCGCGCGGCGTAATTGATTAAACCGGGAAGTCGTGAATCTCGGAGCGCATGGGGTTGGTGACGAAGTGCTGCTTCCATAGACGCGGGGTCAGAGCGGTGGCCTGGGAAGTGCGGACAGAAATCGTTCTGGGATTAAGTGGAAAGATCTGCGGATTGATTGAACCCTGCGAGGCGTTCTTCGTCAAGTCTGCGTCTTTGATCTTTTGCTATCGCTCCTGACCCAGTGCAGTCTGATGCCGAAGGCAGCAGAAGCTCTTGGTTTTTTCCTGGGCCGAAAAATTGGGATCGAATAGGAACTGGGCTCACGCGCGGCGCGAACTGTTCGAGGCCGAGGCGGCCGATCCTGAACGCGCCCGAATCGTGCTCGAGTACATCGCCGAGATCTACGCGGTGGAGGAGCGGATCCGCGAGCCGGGGCTCCAAGGCGAGGCCAAGCGTGACCAACGGGTGCTCGAGACGAAGCCGAAGGTCGAGGCGCTCTTCGCATTCGTTGACGCTGCGTTCGCCGAGCTCGGGCTGTTGCCGGCCACACCGTTCACAAAACACTCGGCTACGTGCGCGAGCGCAAGGACGCACTCTCGGTGTTCCTCGAGGACCCCGAGGTCGCGCTCGACCCAAACCACCTCCCCCGACTGCACCGCCTTGACCGCAGAAAAGCTATTCTCTTCCAGCTTCGCGTTACTGAACTTGCGGCCGTGGACCCTCGTCGCGCGCAATCATAATATAGTCTCTAAAATGAACCTGTTAGTATGACGCGACCGACCACCGGCGAAGGCAGTGGCAATGATGAGTACGGTTGATATTGAATATCTGAGGAGCTGGATCGGCACCGAAAAAGTGATCGCGGACGATCTTGGCCTGTTTCCCGCGCGTGCGCTCGCCTCCGTGCTCGATCATGACGTCCTCCCCGATACAGGCGATGCCTTGCCGCCTTCCTGGCACTGGATGTATTTCCTGGATACACCTTCTTCCAGCAGTACTGGTGCCGACGGTCACCCGAAAAAAGGCGGGTTTCTGCCACCCGTGCCCCTTCCGCGCCGGATGTGGGCCGCGGGCACTCTGCAAATCGATCGTCCGCTTGTGCTCGGATGTCCGGGTCACAGGAAATCCATCATTCGTTCAATCGAACTCAAGGAGGGCAAAACTGGCGCGCTAGTGGTCATAACCATCGAACACGCGCTATACCAGAACGATCATTTATGCATTCTTGAAACACAGAATTTGATCTATCGTGACATGCCTAATGACCCCACGTTGTTACCACGTGGTGATCCCGCACCGACTGACGTTGACTGGGTGAAGACTGTCGTTCCCGATTCGGTGCTACTATTTCGTTTTTCCGCACTGACCTACAACGGTCATCGCATTCACTACGACCGGGACTATGCGGTGAAGGAAGAATTCTACCCAGCGCTCGTGGTGCACGGCCCGCTTTTGGCGACGCTTTTGCTCGACATGGTTGGCGTGCAGGTTGCACACAGACGAGTTGAGAAGTTCCGATTCCGCGCAATCAGGCCGATCTTCGATTGCGCACCTTTTAAGGTGTGCGGAAATCATCGCGGCGAGCAGCTGAATCTGTGGGCGGTTGACCATGATGGATTCATCGCCATGACGGCATCGGCCGACTTGGGCTGAAGGATAAATATGCTGAAAACGTTTCCGATCTGGCGCTCAATGCTGTTTATACCGGCACATATCGAGAAGTTCGTTGCAAAGGCGCATACGCGTGGCGCCGATGCCTATATTCTCGATTTGGAGGACAGCGTACCCGCCGCTGCGAAGGAAGTCGCGCGGAGCAGGATCGCGGCAGACGCCGCACAAGTTTTGCAATCCGGTGCCGCAATCGTCGTTCGCGTCAACCAGCCGTGGTTGGAGACCGAACGAGATCTTGAAGCAGCCGTCGGCGCTGACGTGAATGCCATTGTGTTGCCGAAGGTGAATGATGCCGGTTACGTACGTGCGACATCGCAAAAAATAGATCTAATCGAAACACGGCTCGGCATCCGCTTAGGGCATACGCTCTTGATTGCGCAGATTGAAGATGTTGCGGCGCTGCCGAAACTAGACGAGATCGCCGCCAGTTCGCCGCGGATGATGGGCATGATTCTCGGGTCCGAAGACTTTTCCGCGTCAGCCGGCATGGAACCGATTCCTGCGGCACTCTTCGCGCCGAATCAGCAGGTGCTGTTCGCGTGCCGCCGTGCAGGAATTCTACCCTTTGGATTTCCCGCATCAGTCGCCGACTATTCCGATGGGGAATCGCTTCGCATCGCAATCAGGTTGGCGCGCCAACTCGGTTTTGTCGGTGCATTTTGCATTCATCCAACGCAGGTAAATATCCTGAACGAGGAGTTCATGCCAACACCGCATGAGGTCGAATACGCGCACGGCGTCATTGCTGCTTTCGACCAAGCGGTTCGAGAAGGCAGAGGGGCCACCGAATACATGGGCAAGATGATCGATCCTCCGGTTGTGAACAGGGCGCGCGAATTGCTTAGCAGGACCCGACGTAACCGGTGACTACGTGTGGAGTGATCGCGGTAGGGACACCGGTTACTGGGTGCCCCCCCCGCACAGATCCCGGCGGGCGCGATTCACGCACCGGGCTCCCACCTCGGGGTCTGACGGCAAAGCGGATATTCGGCCAGGGATGAAGGACGCGGGGCGTGGGCAGGTAATCGCTCGCGAAGCGATAGATCCGCTTCCAGTCAGTCCAGTCCTTCTGACTACGACGCCGAAGCATGCGGCGCCAAACCCGAGTTTGACACCAGCGAGATACATGGACGCGATTTTCCGAGGCAAAACAAGGGGATCCAGTGAGGGTCGGAAGGGGTCGTGTACCGAGCCGTCTCCGCCTGATCCTCTCCATCGCTCGCACCGGTGTGACGGTGGTGAACTGAAGCGCCATACTCCCCGCGATCCCTCGTGTCGAACAGAACGCGGCCGGCTTACCACTTACGCTCCAACAGCCCGAGTTTGCCAGGTTTCCCGTTCCAATCGTCCGCATCGGTAGGAGCGTCCTTCTTGTCGGTAATCGGTCCCCAGATGTCCGCCAACTCTGCGTTGAGCGCTATGAAGGCATGCTGTGCGTCTGGCAAGCTCTCGTCCGAGAAGATCGCTTCCGCAGGGCATTCCGCAACGCAGAGGGTGCAGTCGATGCACCAGTCTGGATGAATAACTAGGCAATTCGGCCCCTCCCGGAAAGCATCAGTCGGACAGACGATCACGCAGTCCGTAAACTTGCACTTAATACAATTTTCGGTCACCACATGGGTCATAGCGTAATCCCTTCTATTACGTGCCGGGAATCCCTCCTAATTACCGCGTATAATTTCAAAAACACAATCTAGGCTCCGTTTCTATAGCGTAGAGTCCCGCTACCATCTCGCAAGCGCACTGCGATCAAACACCACGCGCCACGCCGGATCACGCCTTGCCCGCGCTGCCCGCACGCCCTCGCTGCCAGCGCCCCGGAGCTGCGCGGCGAAGTCATTCGCCGCATCATCGAGCAGCTCCGTCAGCCCTGTGCCAGAAAGGGATTCAGGCGCTAAGCACCGCATCGCCAACCGCTTGGTCCGAGCGAGCGCATCCGGTGCGCATAGTCCAATGCGATCGAGCACGTCGCCCAGTTGTGCACGCAGCGCCTCCATGTCATTTGCCACGATGTCCACTAGCCCGATGCGCAGAGCTTCGTCAGCACCGAACCGCTCTGCGGTCAGCATCATTCGTCGCGCCCGCTGCGCACCTATCCTTGCGACAACGAACGGCAGGATTTGTGCCGGTACAAGACCAATTCTGGTCTCGATAAAGCAAAATCGCGTCCCGGCGCAGACGAGCGCGATGTCGGCCGCGCATACCAGTCCGGCACCCCCGCCCATAGCCGCGCCATGGGCCGCAACCACCACGGGTTTTGGAAATCTGGCCAAGCGTTCAAGAAAGACGCCAAACATCCGGTTGCTCATGACAACGGGATCGCTACCGTCGGCATTAATTGGCGTGGCGATGCGCTCTTCGAAGTTATCCAGGTTGCCCCCGGCGCTGAACGTGGAGCCCGCGCCGCGTATCACAATCGCGCGTAGCGCCACATCTGACTCTGCCTCAGCAAGTGCTGACCCAAGTGCACTCACCACCTCGGGGCTGAGCGGATTGTGCATCTCCGGCTGATTAAACGTAATCAACATGAATGCACCAACATGTTCAACTCTCAGCGCGGTGCCCGACGTCGTCTCATTTGCAGCCATGTTGCATCGACCTCTTGCAACTACTAACCAGTTCGCAAGTATTTACTCATATTTGCGCTGCGTAGCGTGTATCGGGGGATTGGAAGAAGCTACGGACACGGTCCGAGCGCTTCTGCAGGAAGCGTAGACGTCCGACGCCGCACGATGCAAGTCCTTCGGCCCGTCGAGCTTGGAGCGACCGACGGCATTGTTGTTCACGTTGTTCCAGACGAGTTCATCGGGGTTGAGCTCCGGGGAGCACGGCGGCAGGAAGTACAGCCGCAGTTTCGCTTCGAGGCTCTCGACGAATGCGTTGACGATCTTGGCTCGATGCGCCGGATGACCATCGACGATCAGGAACACCGACAGTCGTTGCCCGTGCATCAGGCGCTTGAGGGATTCGATGAACACCCGGGCACCGACTCCGCCCTTGACCACCATGAAGCGCAACGCTCCCCGCGGGCTGATCGCCGAGATCATGTTGAGGCTGAAGCGCTGGCCCGTCACCCGCACGATTGGGGTCTGACCGCGCGCCACCGAGGTGCTGCCACTGCGAGAGTCCGAACGAACTCCGGACCTGTCTTCGAAGAACATCTCCGTATTCCCTCGCTTCGACAGTGCCCTGATTCGCGGATACTTCCTCTTCGGCCACTGCTGCACCCGGGATCCGTTCCGTTGAAAGGCCCGCTACAGCGGCTGCTGGCAGGTGAGTCCGAGCTGCGCCAGCAGTCGCCCCGCCGACACTAAGCTCAGGCGCACGCCGCGGTGCTTGCGAATCAGGCTCTGAACCATTCCGCGCGTCCACAGCGCAAACGGAAACCCCAGTTGCAGCGGATTCTTGCCCGTCACCGTTCGATATACCCGCTGCATGTCCCGACCCGACAGCCTCCTCGGTCGCCCGGGTATCTTCTTCGCCTTCAGCGCATACCAACCTCCGGCGCGGTCTGAGCGAAATGATTCTGAATTCGAAGGTCACGTTCAACGCGCGTCAGGGGGTGAAGCCGAGCGCGCTCGCCCAACTTCACCACTCGAAATTCAACGCAACCAGAGTTGTTCTCTCCAATTACTTGTACTTGTTACAGCCTGACCACTCGTCACCGAGTTGGCGTACAGGGCTGTAAAGATGCGAGACACTGTTGTGCGAGTTCTTGATATAAGCTCGTGCCGTGACTCTTCCGACGAATATCGTCGTCGTTTAACGGCCGAGCAATGCGGCACGGATTTCCGATCACGAGAGTTCGCGGCGGAATCTCAAATCGCGCCGGCACGAACGAGCCCGCCCCAACCATACTTTCACGGCCCACACGCGCTCCATCCATGACGATGGATTGTATACCCACCAAAGCATTGCAACATACGGTGCATCCATGAAGTACAGCCGCATGTCCGATATGAGCATCCTCTTCGAGCACCACGTCCTCATTCGGAAACGTGTGAATTACGCAATTGTCTTGAACATTCGCGCCCGCACCAATTCTGATACACCCAAAATCTCCGCGCAGCGAGGCACATGGACCGATATAACACTTTCTACCGATATTGACGGCCCCAATTAGAACCGCTGTTGGATGCACAAATGCATCGCTGGCAACGTGCGGTCTCTTTCCATTGAACGAATAGCAATTCATGTCTCACCTCCGATCTCGTGAATCAGTTTACCGTAGGTCGAGCATAAGCGGTAACGACGCGGCGTACTTTTCCGCGTGGGTTGGATCTGGACAATGTTCTCCGGTTTTCAACAACGGATGAGACAAGTGGGTCGAGGTAAGCGGATCCGACGGAGCGCAGCGGCGTGGCGAGAACTGATTGCTCAGCGATCGCGTCCCGGCGAGTGGTGTACGAGTCGTCGATCTTGGTCAGGTTCGACTCGTGCTCAGCTGACCACCGCGGACAGCCTGGCGGTTTGATTGTCACTCAGGGACGCCAGTCCCTCAAGTTGCATGTATCGGCACTGCAGTTGGCACTCGTCGTTCTACTCGAGCCGCAGCGCGCCGACCAGGCGTATGACGGCGGCGTCGTTGGGGAAGATTCCGACGACGTCGGTTTGACGCTTGACCTCGGCGTTGAGCCTCTCGAGGGGATTGGTGCTGTGGATTTGCGTTCAGTGCGTCTTCGGGAACGCCATGAACGACAGCACTTCGATTTCAGCAGCGTCCATGAGCTCTCCGAGCTTCGGCAGCTTGGCGCGCAGCTGATCGGCGACGACCCGCCACTGCGCGCTCACGGTCTCGAAGGAGTCCTGTGCGAACGCGGTGTTGATCGCGGCGAGCACCATCTGCTGCTGCCCTTTGCCGGCGTGTGCGAGCGCGTTGCGCAGGAAGTGAACCTTGCAGCGCTGCCAGGTGGCGTTCAGGACCTTGGCTGCGGCGGCCTTCAAGCCCGCGTGGGCGTCGGAGATGACGAGCTTGACCCCTCGAAGGCTACGGCGTGTCATGGAGCGCAAGAAGTCCCTCCAGAACGGCTCCGCTTCGCTTGGACCGACAGCCAGACCAAGCACCTGACGCACGCTCTCAGTGTTTACGGCGACGGCAATTATTACGGCCTTCGACACGATCCGGCCGGCCTCTTGCGACTTCACGTAGATCGCATCGATCCGCGGCCAGTCGCCCTCGATGGGCCGATCGAGGAACGCGTTGACGCGTTCGTCGATCTCCCCGCACAGCCGGCTGACCTGGCTCTTCGAGATCCCGGACATCCCCATTGCCTTGACCAGCTCGTCGATCGAACGGGTCGAGACGCCCCGGATATATCGGGATGAACAGCTCCCCTGACTTCTGCGACAGTGTATTACCCATCAACGTGAGGAGAGTCGGCATATCTGAGATACAAGTGATCGGCTTTGATATTGCCAAGAACGTCTCTCACGTCCATGGCGTCGACGGGGCCGGTCGACCGAAGATCCGGCGACAGCTTCGCCGCGCGGAGCTGCTACGATTCGTCGCAAACCTTCCACCCTGCGTGATCGGCTTTGAAGCGTGCGGAGCGGCCCATCACTGGGCCCGAGAGCTCGGCAAGCTCGGGCACTCCTGCAAGCGTATTCCCGCCCGCTACATGAAGGCGTACCTCAAGACCAACAAGAACGATTTGAGGGACGCGGAAGCGATCTGCGAAGCGGTGCAGCGGCCGACGATGCATTTCGTCTCAATCAAGGCCGTCCAACAGCAGGCCGCCCTAACACTGCATCGATCACGAGAACTACTCAATTCGCAACGGACGCAACTCGGTAACTCGATTCGTACCAACTCGCAGAATTCGGTATTTACCTCCGAGTGGGATCCTCGACCCTGACACGCCAGGTAGCCGAACACCTCGCAGGACCGGAACGAGTACCCGTTACGGTGATGGCGCTCATCGAGCTGCTGATTGAGCAATGGAGGCAAATCCAGGATCGCATTGCCCATCTCGAGCGGGCGATTGAGCGCTGGCACCGTGCCACCGATGCGAGCTGCCGCTTGGCGGGGATCCCGGGCGTCGGGCCGATCACGGCCTCGACCATGGTCGCCTCGGTGGGAGATATCCACGCGTTCCGCCGCGCCCGCCATTTTGCGGCATGGCTGGGACTGGTGCCCAAGCAGCACTCCACAGGCGGTAAACCCAGTCTCGGGTCGATCTCGAAGCGCGGGGACGGGTATTTGCGCCGACTGCTGGTGCACGGAGCCCAGGCCGTGATGCGCTGGCATCGGGTACGCGCGAACGGCGCTCGACCATGGCTCGATGAGCTCCTGCGTCGCCGACCCGTGAACGTGGTTGCCGTCGCGGTCGCGAACAAGAACGCCCACACGATCTGGGCGTTGCTTACTCGTGGCGAGCGCTTCAACGGCTATCGATCCGGGGCCGCAGTCGTGTAACCGCCCCGGTCACATAACCCTTCCCATGGTTGCGTAGGCGAGCGATTACGATGGCACATCAGGTTGGACCGGGACCCACTGAGCCCGAAGGAGGCCTCGAGGCATCGACCTCGTGGATGTATATGGGCGTGGGTCCGCGGATCCCATCAAGGCCAGGGCTGTTGTGCCCGCACACAGGTCGGATAGATAGCAGCAGCCAACTTTGAGTGCCGAACAATCGGGAGCCTTGCAAAGGGGGAGCTGTTCATAGAAGACCTCCTGGATCACGGCGGCAAGGGCCTTCTCGGCGCGGTTCGGCGCGGTTCGGCGCGGCTCGAGGAACGGCGGGAAATAGCTGCCGCAGCGCAGCTTCGGGATCTTGACACTTACCGCGCGGGCGCGGGTCTCCCAGAGGCGTTCCCGGTAGCCGCTGCGGCTGTTTTGTGTTGCCGCTCGGCGGTGCGCTCGCCGTAGGCAGCGGCGCACAAGTTCTCCACGTCCATGTCCATGACGTGCTGGATCATTTCGCGTACGAGATCGGTGTCTGTTCCCTTCTCGACGAGCTCGCACAGT
>JAKBDW010000221.1:0-5993 GCA_021834245.1 Pseudomonadota bacterium | reverse complement strand
TGGGCATGCACAAGATCGAAGACAGACCGGTTGCAGAAAAGGGTCAGGTTGTCATTCGGCCGATGATGTATCTGGCGCTGTCCTATGATCATCGCCTAATCGATGGTCGCGAAGCCGTGCGCTTTCTAGTGACGATCAAGGACATGCTCGAAGACCCTGCGCGGATTTTGCTCGAAGTCTGACGCCGAGACGAACAGCAAGTATGCGGTTGGCACGACAGTTTACCGGGGCGCATCGCAGCGCCCCGATCGTAGCGGTCCGCCGTCAGCGGGTGTGGACCATAGGGCCGTGCGACTAAAGCGGATAGTGGCTGTCAATAATCAACAAGGATCGCAGTCAATGGCAAAGCATTTCGACGTGGTCGTGATTGGAGGCGGGCCCGCCGGTTATGTCGCCGCTATCCGCTGCGCCCAGCTCGGAATGAACACCGCCTGTGTCGATCAATGGCGGGACCGGGATAATCAACCCGTGCTGGGTGGCACATGCCTAAATAGCGGTTGCATCCCGTCAAAGGCGCTTCTTGAGTCTTCCGAGATGTATGTGCAAGCGCAACGCGAATTTGCATTGCACGGGGTGCGCTGCGGCGATGTGAAGTTGGATCTGTCCACCATGATGGCGCACAAGGATCAGACAGTGGAGCATCTGACCCAAGGCATTGCCGGACTTTTTAAAAGTCACAAAATCAGCTGGTTTGCCGGGCACGGCAAACTGCTGCCGAAAAAGCAAGTCGAGGTGCGCGACGCGACGGACGGAAAGACTCAGCTGCTTGAGGCCGAGAACATTATTCTTGCGCCCGGCTCAGTGCCAGTAGAGATCGGGGCTGCGCCACTACAGGGCGATCTGATTGTCGATTCAACGGGGGCGCTGGAGTTTAGTGAGGTACCAGCGCGACTGGGGGTGATTGGCGCCGGGGTTATCGGTCTTGAACTTGGAAGCGTGTGGTGCCGGCTCGGGTCGCAGGTGATACTGCTTGAGGCCCAGACAGAGTTTTTAGCCATGGCCGACTCAGAAATTTCTCGCGAGGCGCTACGTGAGTTCACCAAGCAAGGACTGGATGTCCGCCTGGGTGCGCGCGTGCTCGGTTGCAAAGTCGCGGACGGGGGCGTTGATATCGAATACCAGGATAAAAACGATAATCACCGGGTGCGGGTGGACCGGCTCATTGTGGCGGTTGGGCGTCATCCCAGTACGCACGATCTGTTTGCGCCTGAGACGGAGTTACTGCTGGACGAATGGGGAGTGATTCATGCGGACGAGTATTGCCGCACGAATCTTCCTGGCGTCTATGCTATCGGCGATGCAGTGCGCGGTCCGATGCTGGCACATAAAGGTTCGGCGGAAGGGGTCATGGTGGCAGAACGAATCGCAGGCCAGCAGTCGCGGCTCGATTATGACGTTGTGCCATCAATCATTTATACCCACCCGGAGATTGCCTGGGTAGGCAAGAGCGAGCAGGCATTACGCGCCGCGGGCGTGGATTGCCGAGTCGGGAATTTTCCATTTGCAGCCAGCGGGCGCGCCCGCGTTCGCGGTGAGGCCACGGGCATGGTCAAAATGATTGCAGATGCCAAGACCGACCGCATTCTTGGCGTGCATATGCTCGGCGCCCAATGCTCTGAGCTAATTGCCGAGGCCGTGATTGCCATGCAGTTTTCATCCAGCAGCGAGGATCTCGCGCTGACCATGTTTGCGCATCCGACGCTTTCTGAAGCATTGCACGAGGCGGCCCTGGCGGTGGCCGGTCGTCCGATTCATATTGCGCGTTCCCGCAGCCGCTGAATCGACATGCGCCGGAAAAGCAGCAGGCGCAAGGCGGCGTAAAGGACACTGCCCCCAGCTTCGGGTTAGAATATCCCGTCCAAGCAGTAGCACACCCAGCGACGGAGCCATAATGAACCTGCATGAATATCAGGCGAAGCGATTATTCGCCGATTACGGCGTGGCTGTACCCGAACACCAGGTTGTAGATCAAGTGCAGGCTGTCCAGGCGGCCCTAACGGCATTGGGAGGCGATCGCTGGGTTATAAAGGCCCAAGTGCATGCCGGAGCCCGCGGCAAGGCCGGAGGCGTAAAAATCGTCAACGGGTTTGCCGAAGCTGCTGTTGCGGTGAAATCGCTACTTGGGTCGCGTCTGATCACAATTCAGACTGATGCCCATGGTCAACCCGTTAACCAGGTGCTAATCGAAAAGCCCTGTGACATTGAGCGCGAACTGTATCTCGGCGCAGTCATTGACCGTACCTCGAAGCGTGTGGTCATTATGGCGTCCACCGAAGGCGGTGTTGAGATAGAAAAGGTCGCGCACGATTCGCCGCAAAAGATCCTGCGTACAATTGTAAATCCACTTGTGGGGCTGCAACCCTATCAATGTCGGGAACTCGGTTTCTCCCTGGGGCTTGATGCCGAACAGGTCTCGCAGTTTACACGCATCTTGAGCGGTCTTGCCCGGTTGTTCGTGGAAAAGGATCTTAGTCTGCTTGAGGTTAATCCTTTCGTGGTTACCCGTGATGGGCGCCTCTTGTGTCTCGACGCCAAAGTGAATATCGACGACAACGCGCTGTTTCGTCAGCCTGCGCTTTCGGCGCTGCGTGATTCGAGCCAGGAGGATGAACGCGAAGTCCGCGCCAGAAAATGGGATCTCAATTACATTGCTCTCGATGGGGACATAGGTTGTATGGTCAATGGTGCAGGACTTGCGATGGCGACGATGGATCTGATCAAGCTCCACGGCGGCAATCCGGCGAATTTTCTCGATGTCGGCGGAACTGCCACCCAGGAACGCGTGGCTGAGGCATTCAAGATTATCCTGTCGGACAAGAACGTAAAGGGAGTGCTGGTGAACATATTCGGCGGCATTGTGCGTTGTGACATGATTGCCGAAGGCATCATTGGCGCCGTAGCGGAAGTTGGCATCCGGGTGCCAGTGGTTGTGAGACTTCAGGGAAATCAGGCCGATCGCGGTCGCGAACTGCTCGATCAAAGCGGACTCGCTATCATAGCGGCCAAGGACCTTACTCAAGCCGCAAAGGAGATCGTCGCAGCAGTGAGGATGCCGGCATGAGCGTCCTCGTGAACAGGAACACCAGGGTCATTTGCCAGGGCTTCACTGGAAAGCAGGGAACATTTCATTCCGAGCAGGCGATAGCCTACGGCACGCGCATGGTCGGCGGGGTAACGCCTGGCAAGGGGGGGACGCGCCATCTCGGGTTGCCGGTCTTCGATACTGTCGCACAAGCCGTCGCCCAGACCAGTGCTGATGCCAGCGTTATCTACGTTCCAGCACCATTTTGCCTGGATGCGATCCTTGAGGCTGTGGATGCCGGGATCGGTCTGATCGTATGTATCACCGAAGGTGTGCCGACCGCAGATATGCTCAAGGCGAGGCTGGTGGCGGCTGAAAGCGGCGCGCGCATCATCGGCCCAAACTGTCCTGGAATCATCACGCCAGGAGAATGCAAGATCGGTATTATGCCCGGGGCAATCCATCTTGCGGGCAAGATAGGGATCGTGTCTCGGTCCGGCACGCTCACCTATGAAGCGGTGCAACAGACTACGGATCTCGGATTTGGTCAAAGCACTTGCATCGGCATCGGTGGCGATCCGATACCTGGGACTACATTTATCGATTGTCTCGAGCTTTTTCAAAAAGATCCGCAGACTGAAGCCATTCTGATGGTAGGCGAAATTGGCGGCAGCGCGGAAGAAGAAGCGGCAGAATTTATTCGCGCGCATGTTTCTAAGCCGGTGGTCGCATATATTGCCGGTGTCACCGCCCCCAAGGGGCGACGTATGGGTCATGCTGGCGCAATCATAGCTGGTGGCCGCGGAACGGCCGCGGAAAAGTTTGTTGCGCTGGAAGCGGCCGGCGTCGCGACGGTGAAATCCCCCGCTGAGATGGGCGGCGCGCTACGCTCGGTGCTCGACTAAGCGCGCACTTAAAACTACCGAGATACGAGCTGGTGCCGACACCCGCACCGGCATAAACTTGAGCCCGCTGTCATGCCAATCGTTGAAAAAGATCCGTGGCGCGATCAGTACTTTGAAGGAATAGAGTGCCCGGACAATGTCGTCGTTCCGACGGATGACGAGTGCGCTTATCTGCTTTATCCGGAATATCGCTGGATCTACAACAAGCTCTTGATCTGCGATTCGCAGGGCCTGCAGCATGCTCCGCATGGGGTGATGCCACCGCGCTTCCCGGTGTTCAGCAAGCCGATTTACAACCTGCGTGGTATGGGGGTCGGTTCATGCATCATCGGTTCCGTCGATGAGTATGAACGTTTGCAGAAGCCGGGGCATATGTGGATGCCGCTGCTCGCGGGAGAGCACGTGAGCAGCGATGCGGCAGTAGTCGATGGCGAACCGGTATGGTGGCGGCATGTCACAGCGAAGACACTGGCGGCTGGTATGTTCGACTACTGGACAGTGCTGGCGCAACCGCGTCCGGAAATCGAGGCCTACTGTGGCGACTGGGTGCGCCAAAACCTGCGTGGTTACAGCGGCTGTATTAATTTCGAGACCATCGGCGGAACGATCATCGAAGCGCATCTTCGGTTTGCCGATCAGTGGCCGGATTTGTATGGACCTGGGTGGGTGCAGGCGGTTGTGGGACTCTATGCGCGCCGGGTATGGCAATTTGCCGATTCTGGTCGTCGCACCGGTTACAGCGTGGTTCTTTTCGGCGACCATGGCAAGAATTGCCGAATGGTCGATGGCGAGACCACGTCGGAACTTCTGAAACGCCCAAATATATCGAGCATTCAGTTTACATTCCATAACGACAAGCCAGCGGACAATCATGCAATGCCCCCTGGAGGATTCCGGCTCGCAATCGTAAACTGCTGGAATCTGCAGGCTGGTTTTGCGGCACGCGAACAATTGGCCAGACTTTTTCATTCCGCGTCACAATGAATGGTCGACCCTCCAATTCGCAGCAAGTCCGAGCAAGCAACGTCGACACGGAAGCGCAATAACTGCAGACAGCCGGTGAACTGTGACCCAGGCGCCAGTGCGGTGATGAATGTGCATTGCCAATGGTTTTCGCCCCTACGCTGCAGTGACGAGATCTGTTATGCCCCAGAATTCTTCAAGCATGCGAGTAATCGAAGTCTCGGCGCCGGGAGGGCCGGAGGTGCTGGTACTTGGATCTCGGCCGATCCCTACGCCCAGTGCCCGGGAGGTTCTGGTCAAGGTGTCAGCCGCCGGAATTAATCGACCGGATATCTTGCAACGGCGGGGTTTTTATCCTCCTCCCCCTGGAGCTTCCGATGTCCCCGGCTTGGAAATTGCGGGAACCATTGTTGCCGTCGGTCACGGCGTTTCAGAATGGCGCATCGGCGAACAGGTTTGCGCACTCGTGTCAGGAGGCGGTTATGCCGAGTATTGCATTGCACCTGCCGCCCAGTGCTTACCGATACCGCAAGGTCTTAGCCCCGCTGAAGCGGCATCCTTGCCGGAAACCTACTTCACAGTATGGAGCAACGTGTTTGATCGGGCGGCAATTCAACCCGGAGAAAGCCTCCTCGTCCAAGGTGGGGCCAGCGGAATAGGCGTGGCGGCAATTCAGATGGCGCATGCGTTCGGACATGATGTATATGCCACGGCGGGGACCCCAGAGAAATGCGCTACTTGCGAACGGCTGGGTGCAAATCGTGCCATTAATTATCGAACCGAGGATTTTGTTGAGTTAGTTAGAGAGCTCACCCATGGACGCGGAGTCGATGTAATTCTCGACATGGTGGGTGGGGACTACGCAATGCGCGAGTTGCGCGCGCTTGCCGACGATGGCCGTCTGGTCTTTATTTCCTATCTTGGTGGCCGCGAGGCTGTTATAGACATCGATGAAATTCTGCGGCGGCGGCTGACGCTAACTGGTTCTGCGTTGCGCAAACAGCCGATTGAGTTCAAGTCGGCGATCGCGCGGTCACTTCGCGAAAAAGTCTGGCCGTTGCTGGAGGCAGGTCAAATACGGCCAGTCCTGCATGCAACCCTGC
>JAKBDW010000463.1:3142-5999 GCA_021834245.1 Pseudomonadota bacterium | reverse complement strand
TAGATGACGCGACTCCGTATGATTCAGGAAGTCGAGAAGATACTGGGCCTTACAGGATTTCGTACCAAGATGAACGTCGGAAATCCAGATGGTTCGAAAGCGTAGCGGCTTCATATGACGGTCTCTGCGGATTTTCCTGGTGCGCACTATGCCCTTTTGCGTTGAAGGATTTGTGACCGTTTCGTGATTTTTATGTCATATTTCAGTCATGCCATCGTCATTATAATTCTCTGTGCCACACGTCATTGGAGACCTGTTCATGGGGATAGTTAAGAAGCTTTTGGTCAGCAGCAGCGATATTGGACGCATCATTCGCGCCGGCAGCTATTCAGTGTCTGGTTTGCATGCAGCACTGAAAAAAGAGGCGGCGTTTCGTCAGGAAGTAATTCTTTTTGTGGTGCTTGCACCGCTTGGTGCATGGCTTGGTCGCAACGGCGTTGAACGTGCACTACTGATCGGTAGTTTGCTGCTTGTTATGATAGTCGAACTACTCAACTCTTCGGTAGAAGCAACAGTGGATCGAATCAGCCGCAAGCACCACAAGCTTTCAGGTCGAGCCAAGGATATGGGTTCAGCCGCCGTTTCGCTGTCTATTTTCCTCGCCGTGCTCGTCTGGGTTTTGATTCTCGCTGATCATTACAAGTGGCGATTCTAAACGATTTCGAAGACCACGGTGCCTAGGGAAGTTCGACAGATGCGGGTTGGCAATCTCCGATTTAACTTCGGGAGGCGCCCACAAATTGGAAACAGTGCTTTGTCTGTTTCACGCCAAGTATCATTCGACTCAACTGAAATTTCCGGAGAATCATGGACAAATTCAGCGCGACAATCCATGGAAATATACGCAGTTTTCGTACGCTTCCTAATGGTTAGTCGCAATTTGGTGTTCGATCCAGGATTTCCAGCTCGACAGCACCGATGTCGACTTGCAGTGCAGTCAATGCCGAATGGAGTACGTTCGCACGACACATTGGATGGAGCCAATCAAGCAAGAACGGGCTGTCTAGCGCAAACCCCACGCAGGTTCATCAATAGCGCGCCGCGCCGGCCGAGCCTGTTACTTTTGAGACTTAAACCAGGAGCGCGATGCTGATGTCTATGACTGCAGCGCCAAGATTGCTCTGGCAGAAAGCGGATTCACTTATCGTCGCCAGCGTTATTACAACATCGACGGTGAGGGTTTAAGTGTTACTCGTTCCGGTTCTCGATGATGGGCCCTTGAGGTTATGCCTGGTTGCCGCAGATTTCGTAGACGTCACTCAGTTGATCATCCACTGCGTGGGCGCTCCCAGGGCTCAACTTCCCCTCTTCGCACCCGAAACATGGAATGCGCCGCGAACACTTGTGTGTTCTTCCATTTACGGTAGTGTGCCGGGTTGCGTTTTTTCAGCTTGGCCATGAGATGCGTCCATTCGTACGACAGCTGACCGGTCGTAACAGTGAGCGTCACCCTCTTCCGAATTGGTCTGATTTTCCGTTGATCAAAGGAGTAGCCACGCAACTCCGCCTCCTTGAATATGGCGTCTAAGTAGACTGCGATTGCCATAAGCGGCGCCGCATGGCGCTTGAAACGATCCAACTGCGGGTGCTGTCGGTAGCCACGCGTTTTTCCACGCAACACAGCTTGCGCCAACAGCGCTTCCCGCCACACTGCCACTAAACCTTGCGGGTCAAGATATTTCGGATGTAGCGACCAGAGGCGCAAGGTCTAAGGCCTCCAAGCGCCCAGGTAGTAGTCCAGCCAGCTATTCGCAATAATCCGGAGTAGTGCTGCACGCAACCATATAAGGGAATTGTGGTCTCCCGCCCGCTGAATCATCGCGTCACCGCATGCGGCGGAGATACAGGCGCCTGGAGGCAGAAAATTGCAGCGAGCGATGCGCTGCAAGATTCCTTGTGTACCTCGACATCGGTGTGGATTTTCATGGGATTGTAGAAATTGATGTTCAATAAGTGCACGACCCTCGCCACCCAAAGTGATTGCGTCAGGGATAACGCATGTCCAAAGGTAAACCCGCGATGAATAAACCGGTCAGCGGGACAAAATCAAACTCAAGGACAGCGGCAATCTGGCGTCATTCGCGACCAGCGCCTTAACCGGCGATGCGCGGTATCAGGGTTGGCAAAGTGCTGCTTGCGAGGAGCCGCTTTGCAAAAGCCCAAAAAGTGACCCGAACGCCGCCTTCACATTGATGATATTACCTGCTGCGGGTACCAGCGCAATATCTAGTTCGCCGCGTATTCTCGCTCTCGGGTCCATCGCCTCGATAAACAGCGCAAGCACCGTTCCCGGGAAGCGAAAAAAGCCTTTTCCGAATGAAAAGAACGGCACCGATTATTACGACGAACACCCCAGACTGGAGCGAATAAGAAATGGTCCCGTACCCGCTAGGCACCATCCGACTAAATGCAAATTGCTACCCGACATTGGGCCGCACCTCCGGAAAAGTGCAAGCTGAATCGAGTTGGATAACAGGTATTTTCCTAAAAATCATCTGTGGGAAGAATAAAAAATGGCGACTAGACATAAAGGCAGCCAAATTCCACGGGCTCCGGTGACTAACGGAAGAGAATCAAGGCGGTACGACTTATTTTCTTCCGCTGCCAAAGCGGACTCCCTGGCCCGGTGTCACGCGACCGATATTTTCTCGAAATCTCTATCAGCTCTCATGACTATCACAGGGGGTTGGTTGCGTGTTTCTATTAGGGCATCTCCGATAGCTCATACTATCTAAGGCAACAGGATGTTGCCCAGCAATGCCCATGCTCGATTTCGTAACGTAGCTATTAGCCGACTTGTAGAAACTCTTGGCACCGACCGAAATGGCCGCTCAAAAGCGGCCCGATCTACTCAGGA
>JAKBDW010000463.1:458-3132 GCA_021834245.1 Pseudomonadota bacterium | reverse complement strand
TGCCGCGCAACCCACTTCAAGGAGAGGTCGAATCAACTCGCGATGACGTCGCTGTGCCCTCGAACGTTGAGCCCGAGCGCATTCAGTACGTTGGCGCGCCCAAGATTCGCCAGCGCGCGCCGATCCTGGCCTGGGCAGCAAATCAGATTGCAGAAACTTAACTTCACTGTTAGGCCGTGCTCGGAGAGCAAGGCCCAGAGATGCGAAACCAGAGCATCATCACCTACGAAGGCAGCCTTGGGGTGGTTTCGGTCGCCATGTGGATAACTGACAGCAACCACCTGCACCGGAGATTCGGTGCGGATCGCCGCCTGAAAGAGGCGTGGATGAAATGGGCGCACCACGCTTCCGTCGGTGGTAGTTCCCTCCGGGAAAAACAGGACCGAGCGTTGCTGCCGAAGCGACCGCGTCATACGGTCGGCTGCAAGCACCGTAGTGTCTGTTTTTCCGCGTGCCAGAAAAATCGTTCCAACGCGCGCCACCATGCCACCGAGGAGTGGCCAACGCCTGACGTCGTCTTTGGCAACGAAATCGACATCGACGATTGAGCGCAGACAAATGACATCAAGCCAGGAGACATGATTGGAAATGAAAAGCGCTGGTATCTTGGGAACGTCTCCATCGATTAAAAGACGCAGATTCAAAATGCGCGTTACACCTAGCATCCACCAACGTACCAGCGCGTCGGAATTCTGGCGTGTCCTTTGCCATCGCAGCAACGGCAGCAGACCGTGAGCGAGCACAACGCCAACCAGGATATGCGCAATGATGCGCACTAGACGCACTGTGCGCTTTACCTCGCGCCAGCATGCATCGCTTGTTCGGTCAACGATTGACGAAGTGGCGAACATAGCGCGTTTTCATCTGGTCTGCGCGCAGCAGGATAAAGAGATCAGCAACATTGAACTGCGGGTCCCACGCAGGTTCACCGCATATCCTGGCTCCCACGCGCAAATATGCCTTTAACAACGGCGGGATCGCCCCACCCTCCTGGTCACCAACTAGATTGACTTGCGGCAACCGCACCTTTGGAACTACGCGCCACTGTTCCGGTGCCAGATAGTTGTCTTTGAGGTGATCGTAGAGCGCTTGCGCCGCGCCGGTACCATGACCTAGCGGGATACTCGCACAACCCATGAGATAATCGAAACGATTCTTGACCATGTATCGGGCAAGTCCTTGCCAAAGCAGTGCAATCGTAGCACCGGTACGGTAGTCGGGATGCACGCAGGTGCGGCCCACCTCCATCAGTCGTCCGGGCAACGACAATATGCGGGTAAGATCAAATTCCCCGGCCGAATAGTAGCCGCCTGCCTTTTCCACCTGGGTGCTGGTCAGGATGCGATAGCAACCGACTATTCTATTGACTTCGATATCACGCACTATTAGGTGTTCGCAAAAGGGATCGAAGTGATCACGCTCGACACCGGCTTCGATCGTTTCGATGCGTGCGCCCATTTCTTCAACAAACACCTGATAGCGCAATCTCTGAACAGCTTCGATGTCCTTGGGCGAATCCGCGAGTTCAACCTGCAGGCGCGGGACGGGTGTCGGTGGCAGTTCTGAGCGAAACTGGGCATTAGCGTTCAGCGCAGGGATCATGGCGGTCATTTTCCGTTATGTGTTGTGCGGAACACGATGACGGAACAGTGTTACCTGTAGATGGCAGTCGAATGTCGGTTTTCTGACAGCATCCAGTCAGCTTAAGTCACCGGACTTTCATGGGTTACCACGGATTTCCATTGCATTCCGAGTTCCTTGCGGAACAAGCATCCGCTTAGGGTCCGGATCGTGATCGAGGGTATGCACCTGCGCCGTGAGATTGCCGGATCCGACGCGGACCCTAACTGAATCCAGATCAAACAGGCGCGCCGGTCCGGCAAAGCCTAAGTCTTGGCGCTACACAACCCGCTGTCTCAGGCATGTTCTGCCGCGGTTCTGCATCGCTTTCTTTCCGGGCGTAGGATCGAGGAACTGCAGCAAGTCCGCTTTATCTTCGACAAGTCCGACCGTCCTGTGGTGATGCAGATTCGCATCGACGAGGATTGCGAGTCGGGATTCGACCGGGTGTACAAGCGGCTTATCGCGAAGTATCCCCTGGTGAGCCAATCCATTCCCTTCGTGGGCAACAAGAAGGCCCGCTTCGAATCGGGCAATGCGGTCATATTGCTGATAGCGCCGTACATGAGCTTTGCCATGAGCATAACTCACGTAACACGCGGTTTTGAGAAAACTTATCAGTCGATGCGTCACTAGAATGCAGTCAAGAAGTCAAAACGCGAGGGGTCGGAGTTCCATTTCAGAAAAGCTGGAAAGTTTCCGATAGTACCAGCGAAATAAACGCCGGGCGGACGCGATCCGGAACGGAGCCTTCCCGCCCCGGGCCGTTGCCCCACCCCGCGAACGGCTCAGCATCATCCCCACCTGTACTACTTTTCGGTAGCTCGAAAAAACGAGGATGTTTCAAGCTAGCTCAAAGCTGCCAAACTTCCGCCTTGGTTGGTTCATTCGGCTCAGGTTCTCCCATACGGATCATTCCAAAGCCGCCGCTGATCGGGCCCAGCGGCGCCGGGGGGGGGGGGGGGGGGGTTCCCGGCCCCCCCCAAATTATATTAAATCCCTTGTTCCTTTAAAGTGACTTTTCAAAAATAGAAAAAAAAGAAGGAGAGAGAAA
>JAKBDW010000463.1:0-448 GCA_021834245.1 Pseudomonadota bacterium | reverse complement strand
GTGGGGGAGGAAGGGGGAGTTCCACGAGACGCGACTACCTCGCGCCGCCAGACCAAGCCAATATTGATATATCCGGGCACAGCCCGTGCTCAACATGAGGTACAGATTCGGGTACAGCGCCCAAAAAGCCTGCAAATTGGCGTCGAGCGCTCCGCCCCGACAAGGCGGACTCTGATCGGAGTGCCGGCCTAATCCCGCTCGGTGTCCGATCCGGTAGCCCGCGGGAAGTTGTTCTGCTGACGCTCCTCTTCCTTGATACGCGCATAGATTTCTTCACGATGCACTGGCACGTCCCTCGGCGCGTTCACGCCGATACGGACCTGATTGCCCTTCACGCCAAGAACCGTGATGTCGATCGTGTCGCCGATTTTCAGTGTTTCACCAATGCGTCGGGTCAGTATCAGCATCACGTATCTCCATGTGAGGTGAGGGTTTAGCAGCGGCGCCC
>JAKBDW010000122.1:0-6037 GCA_021834245.1 Pseudomonadota bacterium | reverse complement strand
GCCACAGGTACATTAAACGGAATCGGTGCCATGTAGGGGCCCATCATGCCGGTGACCCAGAACATCGGCAAAAACGCCAGGATGACCGTAAAAGTCGCCAAATTCGTGGGTCGGCCGATTTCATTTACAGCGCGGACGGCCCCACTCAAACGGTCTGCGCCTTTCTTGCTGTAATGGCGGAAAATATTTTCGATTACGACGATAGAATCGTCGACCAGAAGACCAAGCGACAGTATCAGCGCAAACAGGGTAATTCGATTTATGCTTTGGCCGGCAACCATGCCGACCGCAAGCGTTACGAAAAGAATAAGCGGAATAGTGATGGTTACAATGCTGGCGGCGCGCCAGCCCAGAAAAGCCACAAGCAGCAGGACGACTGTGACGACAGCAATGCTGAGATGATCGAGGAGAGTGTTGACCGCGTCGTTTGCGCGCTCACCATCGTTGCGTGTCACGTCTACGTGAACGTCAGGCGGAATCGTCGCTGCGCGGATGTGCTGCAATTCGGCGAGAATGCCATCAGCCACAGTCACGGCGTTCGTTCCCTTGCGCTTGGCGATCGCTATCGTAACGGCGGGTTCCTCGAAATCCGGACTGCGAACCCCGGTGTAGGCTGGACCATATCCAATGCGATTCAGATGCTCTATGTCACCCGCCCCGTCGGTGATCGTTGCAACGTCTTTGAGGTAGACCGGGCGATGAGCATGAAGCGCCACGACGAGATTGCGCACATCGTGGGCATTACGCAGCATACCCCCTGAAATTACCGTACTTACCCGGTTATGGCTGACCAGGGACCCCGCAGGGATGTCGATGTTGGTAGCTTCGAGAACGCGCCTGATGTCCAGCAGCGTCACGTTGTATTGGCGCATCCGGTCTAGGTCGAAGTTGACCGTAATCTGGCGCGGACGGCCACCATGAATAAAGGACAGCGATGCGCCCTGTACGCGCCGAAGGTGCTCGAGCACGTCGTCGGCGATGTGACGCAAATCGCGATCATTTCTGCTGGCCGATGAAAGGGTGATCGTGACGATCGGCACATCGTCCACATCTACCGGCTTTACGAGCGGCATACGGGTACCGGGCGGCATGCGATCGAGGTTGCTCATGATCCGGTCATAAAGCTTGACCAGCGAGTCCTCCTTGTTCTGTCCAACGTAAAACTGGACATTCACCACACCCATGGATTCCATCGCCGTACCATATGTGTGATCAACGCCGCTCATGCCCTGGAGGATCGCTTCCAGCGGTTTAACGATGAGCTGCTCCACTTCCTTGGGAGATGCACCGGGTTTGGAAATGATAATGTTCGCCGCCGGCACGACGATCTGCGGATTTTCCTCGCGCGGAGTGACCTTCAGGGCCAATAGTCCGGCGAGCAGCGCCACCAGGATAATGAGGATTGTTACTTTGCTGTCAACGAAGTATTGCGTAATGCGACCCGCAATATTGAGCCCGTCGGTATCCCCATCTTGCTTGGGCGTATCTGCCATGATTTTACCTCTGTTACTTCACAGTTATCGGACTGCCGTCGTGGACATCGGTCAGGTTTCCGAGAATCAGCGTTTCGTTGCCGGAAAGACCGCTCAATATCTCGAGATCTTCCCCCTGGGTCTTGCCGACTCTGACCATGCGGAAACGCGCTAGACCATTGCGCAAAACAAATACCCCCGGAATTCCGCCACGCTTGATGAACGCGGCGCGTGGTATCAACACATTCACCGTGGGCCCTATTGCGTGCAATACGAGCACCTGGCGTTGGAGTTGCGGCAGCGCCAGCGGGGGCGACGGAGGTTTCCCGCTACTGCAGGCGCCTAGGGAAAATGCAGCCAGCAGCGGACTCGCAATGAGTAGGCGATCCCAGTGGGTCTTGATCCGCATGAACACGTTTCCTAATGAGATGGTCAATTGGGGGCGGTGAGCGTGCCTTCAGCCAGTTCAAGCTGCGCCTCGCTCGTCGCAAGCTCAAGCGACGAGGCAAGCTTTTCATTCCGAGCCTCGACCAGCAGCCGCTCGGACATCAGCACATCCAGCAGAATAGTGCGACCCTCGCCGTAGCGCTGCTTGACGAGATCCACGGTCGCGCGGGCCTTGGACACATTTTTCGCAGCAATCGCGCGCCGCGCCTCAGCCTCCTGCACGTTGAAGTAAGCCGTCCGTACCTCGTCGCGAATTTCCTGTTCCAGACTGCTTGCTTGTAATTGCGCCTCATTCGCTTGATAGCGGGCGGCCGCCAGTTCGCTGCTGTCGTGACCGCCGCGATACAGGTTCATGCTTACGATCCCCATGATGCTCTGAGAATTGTTGGCGAACCCGAAATGGTCGTCATACCAATCGCTCTTGGCGACGACGCTGAACTGTGGTTTTAGCGCGGCCCGAGCTTCCCGAACCCCGGCTTGCCCCGCCGATGTCAGCGAGCGCGCAGCCTGGAGGTCTTGGCGATTAGTCAGTGCGCGCTGTTCAATCACTGGCAGTGGATCAATCGGCGCGGCAACCGCTTCCTGCCAGGATGCAATTTGTACGTCTTGGTCCATGGGCATACCCATGGCGAGCTTGAGCTGGTCAAGCGACCGCTGCTCCCGGTTTATGGCCTTTTCGCGGGCGCTCTGGGTGGCCGCAAGGTTGAGTTCCGCTGTCATGCGGTCTGACACGACGATACGTCCTTCGCGCACTAGTCGGGCAGTCGTGTCCGCGTGCTCCTGCGCGGCGCTAACGGCGTCATTGGCGATTTGCTCGCCATAAATCGCAGCCTGGGCGGCGAGGTAAGCACGGATTATGCCGAATATCGTCTGTTGGCGGGCGTAGTCGACGCCAAAATCTGCCGCATGCTCGTCGTCGCGCGCGCGGCGGATCGCCGCACTTAGTCTTCCGCCGGTGTAAATCGGTAGTTGCAACGCAAGCTCGCTCGCATGCAGGGTGCTGGCGCTCGGGTGGTTCAGGGCGTCCGCGGTGAAATCGGTGGCCGGATTGACTGAGCGGGTATTGAGCTTGTCGGCAAAAGCGTCCAGGGGATTGTTGCTGCGACGCACAAGGTAGCTGGCATCCAGCTGCGGTAGACGCCCGGACTTGGCCATCCCAACGCGAGCATGCGCGGCACGCGCCCGCTCGCTTGTCGTTTGCAGTGCGAAATTATGATCGAGACCGTAACGTACAGCCTGATCCAGCGTGATCAGGTCTGCGGCTTGCACGCTAGACAATGCAAAAACGGCAAGCCCGACGGACAGAATTAGTCTGGTTCCCATGGCCCTCTCCTGGCTCAACAGTCCCCTCCGTCCGTTTTTGTTCTTATGTAGCCCCGGTCAATGGTGCCGAGGCACGCAAAAATCAATCCTGAATCAACCTGGCTTGACCACAACCAGGATCACGACAGCAACCAAAATCAGCGCCGGCAGTTCGTTGAGCCACCGGTAAAACACATGCGCGTGCCGGTTGCGGTCGTTGCGGAAGTCGAGCAGAAGCTTTCCGCAATAAATATGGTAGACGATGAGTACGCAAACAAGTGCGAGCTTCAGGTCAAGCCACAGACCGTGGAAACCGTACCCAAGCCAGAGCCACAGACCGAATGCGATGGTCAGGACCGCTCCGGGGGTCATAATACCAAAGTAGAGTTTGCGCTCCATAATCTTGAACCTCTCCCGACTTACGCGGTCCTCCGCCATGGCGTGATAGACGAACAGACGAGGGAGATAAAAGAGACCGGCAAACCACGTTACCATAAATATGATGTGTAGGGATTTGACCCAAAGCATGACGGTCTCCGTGGATGTGGGGTTAGCCGGCTGGATCGTGCGCAGTGGAGCTTTTACTTCTGGCGACGGCACCAACCGATCCATTAGGCAGCATTGCTACAACGCGCGCACGCAACCCGGCCCAGTCAACCGGTCCAATGTGATTTGCGATTATCCGCCCGTTAGAAGTAATTAATATGTCGCGCGGTATGGCCAAAACGCCGCCAAACGCCCGCGCCGCCGCCCCATTCGTGTCCAACGCGACCGGATAGGGAACCTTAAATCTTCGCGCAAAGTCCGCAACCAGGACAGGGGGATCCGTCGGCGATGCCACTGCAATGAGGTCCAGTCCGTGAGGATGCAGGTCCTGATAAAGTGCCGCCAGACGCGGAATTTCGCGGACACAGGGGGTGCAAGTAACAGACCAGAAAACCACAAGCAGCGGCTTGCCGCGCAATGCCGACATCGAAACTTGGCTGCCATCAAGCAGCGTGAAGGTCAGCACCGGGGCCCGCTGCATGGATGCCAGATGCGACCATTGCCAGATAGTTGCAGCGATGACCATTCCCGCGAAGATTAGCGCAAAAAGACGCAAGGTTTGATTCACGGACATTTCCGGTTAAAGTCTTGGCTGGTTATTGTAACCGGGTTCGCTCACCGCTGCAGCGCTGCCGCAGCTGCGCGCAGCATGCCCTTTATGTAGCAGATTTTGGGTCTCGGTGCGCAATAGTGAGCCGGGCCCTGCGTAATGCAGCGACTCGCCACATCCTGAATCCAGCAACGACCTGCGCTCAAGTGCCCTCGGTCTCGTCGACCGGGGGCAGAAACATTGCGATCAGATCGTTTAGAAAGCGCCTGCCCAGCGCTGTCGGCAAGATCATGCCGCCCTCCCGCCGAACAAGACCCCGATCAGCGGCGGCCTGCAACGGCCCCTCGATCAAAGAGACCGGTAAGCCGGTGCGCTGCGTGAACAGTTTGTCCGTAATTCCGCGTTGCAGCCGCAGGCCATTCAACATGAATTCGAACGCGGCTTCCGCGGGTGAAAGCTGCCGCTCGCCACCGAGGACCGCAGGAGTCGGAGATTTGCGCATGTATTCTTCGGGTTGTTTCACCTTCCACAGTCGCGTGATCCCGTCAGCCTGGCTAATCTTGGCATGAGCACCGGCACCGATGCCTAGGTAGTCCCCGAATTGCCAGTAGTTCAGATTGTGCCGACATTCTCTTTCCGGCCTGGCGTAGGCAGATACTTCGTAATGCAGATAACCGGCAGCGGTGACGCGCGCCAGAATCGCATCCTGCATCGTCGCTACGATATCCTCGTCAGGCAGGTGCAACGGAGGCGCCGAATGAAATAGTGTGTTGGGCTCTATCGTAAGTTGGTAAATTGACAGATGGGCAGGTTGCATCGCGATCGCAATGTCAACATCATCAAGAGCCGATTCGATTGATTGCTGCGGTAAAGCGTACATCAGATCCAGATTCAAGTTGTCGAAGCCAGCTGCGCGTGCTGCATGTGCTGCGCGTAAGGCCTCTTCAGCGTTGTGGATCCGCCCCAACGACATTAGCATGCTGGTCTCGAAGCTTTGGATGCCCAACGAAAGCCGATTGATGCCCGCTTCGCGATAACCGTCAAAGTGTTCCGCTTCCACAGTGCCCGGATTTGCCTCCAGGGTAATTTCGGTCGTCGGTAGCAGTGGCAGTCGTGCGTGAACTTCAGATAGAAGCCGGGCAATGGCTTGCGGGGAGAACAGGCTGGGTGTACCGCCACCTATGAAAACGCTGTGAATTTTGCGACCCCATATGCGCGGCAAATCCTGTTCGAGGTCAGCGAGGAGTGCGTCGATGTAGCGCGCTTCTGGCGGGTATGCTTGCGCACCTGCCTTGTTGCCTAGGGCGTGGGAATTGAAGTCGCAGTAAGGACATTTCTGCACACACCATGGCAGGTGTATGTAAAGCGTCAGCGGTGGAGGAGCAGAAAAACTGAACATCGCAGGGTACGATCTGGCGGAGAGCGTGATTCTATCACCGGTGCATCGGCTTGACGATTGTTTGATGGCAGCGCCTGCTATTGGCAGGGGGGGCGCAACGAATCTGGCAGGTAGATGCCGTTCTTGGCTCTGTTTACTAGGCCGCCCGCCGCTTACAAGTGCTGACCAGAATCACTGCGCCGACGATGATCAGCATGCCGGTAATTTGGCGTGGGCCGAGCGATTCATCCAGTACCCACCAGCCGAGAACCACCGCCACCATGGGGTTGACGTAGGCATAGGTGCTCAAGGCGGCAGGACTAACCGAATGTAGCAACCACA
>JAKBDW010000245.1:0-6093 GCA_021834245.1 Pseudomonadota bacterium | reverse complement strand
AGCCTCACTAGTGAGCTGCGACCCCGACACCGCGACGAACCACAACGCTCGGGTCGTGGATTGGCTCAAGCGCAAAGAGCACCACGCGCTCAGTGAGGCAGATCGCCGGATGAAAGAGATCGGGATGGTGGCATGAAAGGGCGCATGGCCCTTGACATTATGAAAAATCCGAATATCCTGCAAATTAATCTAGGTTGTAGAACTGTCACCAAACCCCGGAAACGCACACGCGACCGGGGTTTTTTGTTTGGTGTGCCAGGTTCATCAGTCCTCCTAAAACCGCAGCCCGATGCGTGAAAACGTAGCCGGAATCGGGTATCAATCATGGGACGCAAATCGAAGCTGACCGAGTCTCAATGGGTTGAAATAGAGCGCCGGGCGCTGGACGGGGTGACATACCGGGCACTCGGGAAAGAGTACGGCGTTGCGTGGAGCACCATCCAAAACCGTGTTTCTGCACGAGCAAAGGAAATAAAGTCCGTAGCGGAACAAATAGTTAGTACGGAGCGCAGAATTATGGCGCTGCCGATTTCTGCACAAATTACCGCACAAAACCTCGCCGCGAAATTGCGCGCCATCAGCGACAACCTCGCCTCGGCTGCCCACTATGGGGCCATGACGGCTCACCGCCTCTCCGGGTTGGCGCATGGCCAGCTCGACAAAATCGACGATGCGAGCCCGTTGGAAAGTGCGGCCACCCTCAAAGGCGTGGCCGTCCTGACCAAGATGGCCAACGAGGCCAGCACCATCCCGCTCAACCTACTCGCGGCCAATAAGGAGGCCGTGAAGGATCTGGGTACGCCGAAGAAGCTTGAGGAAATGACGGATGGCGAACTCCTCGCGATCCTTGAGGAAAAGGATAGCTAGGGAGATCCTGGCTCGGCGCCGGGCGCGCGACAACATTCTGGACTATGCCGGAGCCATTGACGTTCCGGGCGCACCGGTGGGGGATGAAGAGGATACCGAGGTTTTCAGCCGCGCCGAGACGGCGCTGGCTCCTCACCATCGCTTGATCCTGCAGGCGCTCGACAACGCCAGCCGAACTTCTCACGGGCGCCTCATGATCTTCGCGCCCCCAGGGAGCGCCAAGAGCAGCTACGCCAGCGTGGTGTTTCCTTCGGCATTCTTGGGACGTGAGAAAGAGCGCCGGCTCATCCTGGTGAGCTACGGCGATGATCTCGCGCGCAAGATGGGTCGCCGTACGCGGTCGATTATCCGGCAGCCTCGGTATCGCGGCATTTTCAAAGCCGGCCTGATTGCTGACTCGCAAGCGGCCCAAGAATTCGGGCTCACCAATGGTTCGGAATATATGTCCTGCGGCATTTTGTCGGGGATCACGGGCAACCGCGCGCATGGACTCATTATTGATGACCCGGTAAAAGGTCGGGAGCAGGCGAACTCCGAAACCGTCAGGCAAAAGACCTGGGACGCCTACCAGGACGACCTGAAAACCCGGCTTGTTCCCGGTGGCTGGATATGCCTGATCCAAACTCGATGGCACCAGAACGATCTGGCCGGCCGCATCCTGCCCGATGACTGGAATGGCGAATCGGGCCCCATCAAGTGCCAAGACGGCTTCACATGGAACGTCCTCAGCCTGCAGGCCAGATGCGAAACGGCGAGCGATCCGCTCCGGCGCGCCCACGGGGAATATCTCTGGCCGGAATGGTTCGATAGGCGCCACTGGGCGCAGTTCGAGAGCCTGCCCATCACCTGGGCATCCCTTTACCAGCAGACTCCGGCCCCAGCCGAAGGTGGCCTATTCAAGCCAGATCGCCTGGTGATGGTGGACGAAATTCCGCTCGGCTCGATTACATGGGTGCGCGGTTGGGACATGGCCAGCACCACGGATGGCGATTGGTCGGCTGGCGCAAAGCTGGGACGCTTGGCGGATGGCCGTTACATCATCGCCGACATGAGCCGGCTGAGAGTGGGCCCAGACGAGCGTGACGCGGCCATGCTGGCGACGGCTAGGCGTGATGGGTTCAATGTTCGGGTGAGTATTCCGCAAGACCCTGGCCAGGCGGGCAAGACGCAGGTGTTGTACCTCACGCGCCAATTCACCGGCTTTCGCGTGTCTAGCACCCCGGAATCGGGCGACAAGGTGACGCGAGCTGAGCCTTTCGCCGCACAGGTGAACGTCGGGAACGTCCTCATGGTGCGCGCCGGCTGGAACGATGCGCTGGTGGACGAAATGAGGATGTTCCCGAATGGCACAAATGACGATCAGATTGATGCCATGAGCCGGGCGTTTGCGGAATTGATAGGGAAAAGCACCATGCAAATATCGCAAGCCACGCTCAAGCGGGCCGCCCTGTGAAGTGGCTCAAACGGCTATTTGCCGGCGATGAGGTTGCGCAGCCCGTAGAGGAGGGGCCAAAGCATTTGACGATCCGCGCCTCGGCGCTCGAAAAGAGCGTACGCAAGACTGCGGTAGTGCAGCAGTTCGAGCCGTACCTGCCCCCCGATGGTGTGATTCCGGCCGATCAGCGCAGTGACGCTCTGGCGATGGACGCCACGCCATACGATTTCGTCAACTCGGCCTATGTGAACCAGTACTTCCCAGGTTACCAGTACCTGGCCATGTTGGCGCAGTTGCCCGAGTGCCGGAAATTCTCCGAGATCGTGTCCAAGGACATGACGCGCAAGTGGGTGAAGCTGCGCAGCAAGTCTCAGGACGAGAACAAAGCCGAGCGCATCAGCCAATTGAACGATGCCCTTGACAGATTCAAGGTGCGCGAGCTGTTCCGCAAGATGGCCGAAATGGACGGCTTCTACGGGCGCGGACAGCTTTACATCGACGTAAACAAGCCGAACGGCGGTAGTGCGCGGGATGATGGCAATGAACTGCTGACGCCGCTTGTGATGGCGCCTGCGAAGATCCGCAAGGGGTCGCTGAATGGGTTCATCCCAATCGAGCCGGTCTGGACTTACCCCGGACAGTTCAACGCCAGCGAACCACTGCAGCCTGATTTTTTCAAGCCTGGAAAATGGTTTGTGCTTGGCAAGACCATCCACGCCTCGCGCCTGTTGACGTTCGTAAGCCGGCCGGTTCCGGACCTGCTCAAGGCCAGCTACAACTTCAGCGGCTTGAGCATGAGCCAGATGGCGCAGCCTTACGTGAACAACTGGCTGCGCACGCGGGATTCCGTGTCTGACCTGGTGCATTCGTTCTCTATTTCTGGGCTGAGCACGAACCTCAGTTCCGTGCTCTCCGGCGCCGATGATGCACAGTTCATTGCGCGGGCGCAGCTCTTCAACACCATGCGCGACAACCGCGGCCTGATGATGCTGGACAAGGAGAGCGAGGAGTTTTTCCAGTTCAACACGCCGCTCGGTGGCATCCCAGAGCTGCAGCAACAGGCACAGGAGCAAATGGCTGCGGTGTCGAATATGCCGCTGGTCAAGCTGCTCGGAATCACGCCAAGTGGCCTGAATGCCTCGTCCGAGGGCGAAATCCAGGTCTATTACGATCACATCGGCGCGATGCAGGAAGCGCTCTACCGCGACAACCTGACCAAGGCGCTCCATGTCATCGAGTTGTCCGAGTTCGGCGAGATTGACGAAGACATCGTGTTCGAGTTCGAGACGCTGTACGGGATGGACGATCTGGAAAAGGCCAATGTCCGCAAGACCAACGCTGACACGGATGTGGCTCTGGTGAGCGCCGGCATCATCAGCCCGGATGAGGCGCGCGCGCGAGTCGCAGCGGACCCGGAAAGCGGCTACGACACGCTGGAAGATGACCTGGAGGACGAAGGCGGCCGCGTGAACATGCAAGCGCAGGGGGGCGACCCCGACAAGCGCGAGAATGACCTGCAGGTCAAGACGCGGGTGAACGATGCGTGAGGAGAAGACCCTCCGCCCGGTAATTCCAAACGCCGGCATCGAGGCGACTTACCGGAAAAAACTCAAGCGACTCATTGCCGAAATGCAGGCCAGCATCACCTACTGGCTGGAGCAGCGCTACCGCGCAAGCATGGCGCAAGACGCCACGCCGGCAGATGACCTGCAGCGCACCATGACGCACCTTGCTGAACAGTGGCAGGCGCGCTTTGACGAGGGGGCGCAGCGGTTGGCCGATTGGTTTGCGCAGAAGACCAAGAACTACGCGGACGGCACCCTCCAGGGGATTCTGAAGGATTCCGGTTTTGCCGTGAAATTCACCATGACGGAGCCGATGGAAAACGCCTACTCGGCCGTGATCCATGAGCAAGTGGGGCTCATCAAGTCGATTGCCAGCGAGCACCTGCAGGAAGTCCAGGGCCTCGTGATGCGCTCCGTACAGCAGGGCCGAACCCTGGGCGAGTTAAGCCAGGAACTGGAAAAGCGGTACGGTATTACCAAGCGCCGCGCGGCACTCATAGCGCGCGACCAGAACAACAAGGCCACCGCGGTGCTCACCAGAACGCGTCACCAGCAGCTAGGCATCACGCAAGCGAAATGGCGCCATAGTCACGCAGGCAAGCATCCACGCCCCTCGCATGTGGCGTTCGATGGAAAGACCTACGACATCGACAAAGGTGCCTACATCGATGGCGAATGGATACTGCCGGGCGAACTGATTAACTGCCGGTGCACTGCCCGCCCGGTGCTGCCTGGGATTGATTATTGAAGCGGTTTGTAGGGGCTCGGCGGCGCTGTATGCAGCATGCACGCATTTTCAAAGGCATAAGCCAAAGCGGCCCCACTTAGGCCAGCAAGTCTGGGGTCGAAATAATCAGCATTGACGATGCGCTTGATGTTTGTATCTGGGAGTGCTTGGCCAAATGTTTTCTTGATTGTGCCGAACGCTACTTGAGGACTTTGGCCGGTATCGCGGAATTCAGATGCCATTTGAAACGCGCCTCCCCATGCAGTGCAAATAATTTGCTGGCGCCCGAGTGAGTTTGCCGCCATGGGCTGCGTCCAAGGAAGCATAACAAGCAGTCCCACAATAATCGTTTTCATCTGAGCCTCCTATGCCGATCAAAGAATGCACACTACCCGAAGGCGGGAAAGGTTGGCAATGGGGAGACCGTGGCAAATGTTATGCCAGCCGCGAAGACGCCGAGAAACAGGCTGAGGCTGCGCGCGCCAATGGGTATGTGGGGGATGCGCTCTCTTTTGACCGGAGCGCACGCATCATAGACGTCGATGGCCGCATGCATGTGGCCATGTCCAACATCAGCAAAGCCACGGTGAATCCATACTATGGCCGCGAAATCCCGTGCTGGGAAGAGCTGCAGCTTAGCCCGGACCACATCTACAACCTGCTGCGTGACCCCGGCGAACTGGCCAAGGCGGCCGGTACTTTCAATAACCTTCCACTGCTTAGCATCCATAAGGCCGTCAGCGCAGACAAGCCGGAGAAGGATCTGGTTGTCGGAAGCACCGGCACGGATGCCGAGTTTTCCGCACCCTACTTGCGCAATTCGCTGGTGATCTGGGATGCCGCGGCCATTGCGGGAATTGAATCCCGCGACCAGTGCGAAATCTCCTGCGCGTATCGCTACAAGCCGGTCATGACCCCAGGTGTTTACGAGGGCATGGCCTACGACGGCGTGATGACCGAGATCATCGGTAACCACGTCGCCCTGGTGGAAGTGGGCCGAGCCGGCCCCGATGTTGTCGTTGCTGACGCGGCCCTTGCAGGCCCATTTTTGAAAGGTAAGACCATGCCCAAAGCAAACCGCAAGACGGTTGCCGTGCGTGCCGCGCTCAAGGCGTATCTGCGCCCGATGCTGGCTCAGGATGCGCAACTGGACATCAACAAACTGGTTGGCGAAGTCAAAGCCGCCACGCTAGCCAAGGACGCGCAGCGCATCGCGCGTGACGTGCTCAAGCACGCCAAGTTCGCCGCCGACAAGGCCAAGGACGAGGACGTGGAGGATGTGGTGAAGTCCGCAGCCGAAGAAGAGGCCGAGGACGAGGACGACGAATACGGCGACGTGGAGTATGCCGACACAAAAAACAAGAAATACCCCCTCGATACAGAGGAGCATATCCGCGCCGCGTGGGACTACATCCACAAGGAAAAGGATGCAGACAAATACTCGGCAGAAGAACGCGCCGCCATCGAAAAGCGGATCGTTGCCGCCTGGAAAGAGAAAA
>JAKBDW010000018.1:0-6099 GCA_021834245.1 Pseudomonadota bacterium | reverse complement strand
GCGTTGTGGATTAGGTGGGGCTCAAGCAGGGGATCATCAAGCCGGTAGCGCAGCTTCGGTATGAAGAACGGCGGATGACGATTGACCAGGGACATAAGCTGGTCGCCAGCATTAACGCCATCATCGCCGAGGACAACGATGCGATTGCCGCCATCTGGCGCGATCACGGCAGCGTTGACACGGGGTATGACGCACGGCATAGCCACATGCAGCGCAATGGCAAGGTGTATGCCATTCGCAACAACTGGGCCATGCGCGAAGGGCTGATGAAAAAGGGTGCGGGCTACACGGACGAAATGACCCAGCCGGGCGAGGAAGTGTACTGCCGATGCTACTACGTCTACCTGCAGAATCTGCGCGACCTGCCTGACGACATGCTCACCGCCAAGGGGCGGGACATGCTGGCTAAGGTCAGGGTGGCAGCTTAAGCCTGATTCGGCTGCCAGTGGAAGATGATGCGCCCGGCAAACTTCTGCAGGATGAGCATTCCCTGCTGGTCGCCTTGGTCGCGCCACTCCACTTGCAGGTAGCAGTTGTAACCGTCCGCCGAATGCGATTCGCCATAGGGAAGCGGCGTGATGGATTCGACCTCATCGCCCATGCGATTACCTACCCAACGCTGCAGGGCCACGGCCATCTGCAGCTTTGCCATGGGCGATTGACAGGACGCCGGGAAGTTTCCCGATAGCGGATCACTGGACGCAATGACTTGTTTCAGCGTCGGTTGACTGGCCGCGTAAACGGGCAGCGCGAGAAAGCACAGGACGGCAAAGACATAACGCATGGCGGTTTCCTTCAAGGTTACCGCCTATTTATCACATTTTTCATGAGTTGACAAGATGACCGCATTTACCCCACTCAAAGCGACTCAGGCCAAAACGCAGGCGCTGGTTGTCGGTACGGCTGCCAGTTCCATAACCCTGACCTTTGCGCCATCGAGTGTTGTGCCGCCTGGTTTGCAGCTGATGCTGTTTGTCGTGGGCACTCAGCCGGTATTTGTGAGCCTGACCGGCGCGGCGGTTATTCCGACCGCTGGCACGCCGCAAGAGGGTTTTTGGGTGCCTGCTGGCGTGCGCTATGTCATCACCCCGCCTTCCGACACCACGGCCACGCTGAGCGCCATTGCGACGGCGACGGGATCGACCCTGTATGTCACGCAGGGCGCTGGCCTCTAAGCCATGCCGTCAGTCAGCGAAAAGCAGCATCGGGCGATGGAAGCGGCGGCGCATGGGCATTCGACGCTTGGCATACCAAAAAGCGTGGGTGAGGAGTTTGTCAAGGCGGATGATTCCGAACCACCGCGCAACGAGCTGGACATCGCCAAAGCCATCCGCGCCAATGAGCTGAGCAGCCCGCAGCAGTACGAAAACATCTGGCTTTTCGATGTGCGCATTACCGGCACGGGCACCAGCTACCGGCAGGCGCTGGAAGAGTATGTTTACCGACCGCCTGAGGATTTCCTCACCGAAGAGTTCGTGGAGCGCTGCAATGGCCTCCCGCTGATTTTCGAGCATCCGAAGGCATCACTGCTTAACACGGAAGAATACCGAGACCGCGCGATTGGCGTGGTCATTCTTCCCTACATTCAAGGCGATGAGGTAAGGGGCATCGCCAAAGTATTCGACGCGGACGCGGCGCATTTAATGCTCACCTCGCACGTTTCGACTAGCCCGGCCGTTGTTTTCCGTGACGCCGGTTCGACTGAGACCATCGAGTTATCCGATGGAAAAACGGTTCTTATCGAAGGTAACCCGTCCTATTTAGACCATCTCGCCATCTGCGAGGAGGGCGTATGGGACAAGGGCGGCACGCCTAACGGTGTCAACATCAACGAGGATACAACTTTGGACGAAAACGAAAAAGTCCCTGCATGGGCCGATGCGCTGAATAAGCGTTTCGATGAAGTCTGCGGCCGGATGGATGCCATTGAGGGCAAGGGCGAGGCCAAGTTTGATCGCAAGGATTCGGAAGAGGAATTGATGGATCGCAAGGATAGCGAGGAAGAGGAGAAGGGCGAGAAGAAGGAAGAGAAAAAGGACGCCCGCAAGGATTCCGAAAAGGAAGAGAAAGCCGAAAAGGAAGAGAAGAAGGATAGCGAGGAAAAGGAAGAGCGCAAGGCCGAAAAGGCTGACTCCCAGCGCGAAAACGCCGAGCTGCGCAAGCGCATTGCCGATATGGACAAGCGCCTGAGCGAGTTCGCCAAGCCACTGAGCCATGAGGATCGTGAGGCGCTGGCTACCGCCCAGCATCGTGCCGATTCCCTGGCCCAGCTGTTCGGCGATAGCGTCGCCCCGCCGATGCACAACGAGTCCGCGATTTCGTACCGCATGCGTCTGGCTGCGAAGTTCCAGAAGCATGTCAAGAATGATGCGCTTAAGGGTGCCCGTCTGGATTCGCTGGATGCGGCCACCTTCGGCCTGCTGGAAGACCAGATTTATGCCGATGCGCAGAGTGCGGCCATGCACCCAGCCGCCCCGGTCGCCGGTCGCCTGATCCCGCAGATTCGCCGCGACGACTCCGGCCGTCAGATCACTACCTATACCGGCGATATCGGCGCGTGGATGGCTCCATTCACTGCTCCGGGCATCATCGCCAAGATCAATAGCAAGCCGCAGGGAGTCCACTAATGGCAAACGTATCCTTTAACCCCCAGCTCACCAGTGCTCCGCTGGGCACGTTCCAGCAGACCACTCAGGGTTATATCCAGGGTGACTTTGTTGACGATCCCGCGCTGCGCTTGCAGCTGTCTTCTGGCGTGATTGCGTCGAGTGTGACGCAGCCCGTCTGGGGCGGCATGGTTGTCGAGGAACTGGTCAACGCCAATGGCGAAGGCAGTCTCGGCACCTCGCTGGCTCTGGCTGCTGGTTACACCACGGCGACCGGCATCACCGTGTTTACCCAAGCCTACAACATGATTATCGTGCCGGGTAACTCGGTGCAGACGGCGGTGGCTGGCATGACTGCCAATTTCTTCCGCTTCGGTTCGGGCGCGCGCATCAAGGTGCAGTGTTCGTCTGCCCTGCTGGCCGCGATTGAAGGCGGCGCGATCAATCAGCAGGTTTCGTGGGATTTCGTGAACCAGCAGCTTGTGCCTTTCAGCACGACCGCGCTGCCGGTGAAAGTCCTCTCGGCGTCCGCTAATAGTCAGGTTGTCTCCTACAACTCCGGCACTGGTGCAGTGACGTGGGTTGCCGGTGACGCTGCCGTCATCATCGTTTAAGGAGATAACATATGGGTAATTACTTTCCGGCACAGGCCAAGGTTACTCCGAGCTTTTCGGAACCTGACCTGATTATCACCTATGCGCAGCCGTCGGGCGCATTCGCGGCACTGCAGGGCGGCAAACCGCGCGTCAAGCTCGGTTCCAGCGACCTGTACGTGTACGTTAACGCGCTCGATCTGCGCACCGACACGCAGGCCAGCCAGTCGAGTTTCAACAACCTGCCGAGTGCGACGCTCAAAGCGACGTACTACAGTACCCCGACCTATCTGATCCGTACCCGTTCGGACTACGATCACCACGATATGGCGGCGGCCGGGCATTACAACGTGTCGCTGCCGCATGCCCGCGATCTGGCTTCACGCCAGGGCATTTTCCAGCAGATGCGTACCGCCCTGCTGTACGGCTTCAATCCAGCCAACGGCGAAGGTCTGCTGAATACCGCAGGCGCTACGTCGGTCACCCTGCCGCCCGATTCGCTGGGCAACGACAGCACCAGCACCTATGACAATGGGCAGATGGCGCTGTTCCTGCTGCAGCAGATTGTGAACCTCAAGACGCGCATGTATCAGTCTGGGGCGAACATCAGCAACCGCATTGTGATCGTCAGCCCGCAGCGCGTGGGCGTGCAGTTCGGCTATGCCAACATCGTGCAGGTTGTGCAGTATCAGCGTCCGGGCGCTGGCACCGCCACCACTGCGCAGGTGGTGAATGAGGTCGCCAAGGAGTTCGGCGATACCGTCGAGTGGTACTACGACGACACCCTGATCGGCAAGGGCGCGGGCGGTACGGATGCCATCATCCTGACCATCCCGGAAATCGAGCAGCCGGACATTGCTGGCATCAACACCAACGTGTTCGCGGACGTAAATCCGAACATGAAGGCGGTGAACCTGCAATACGCCGACATGGCCGCTCCGATGAAGATTCCGACTCCGATCCCGGATGGCGGCATTACTGAGGTGCAGGAGCTGCGCATCACTTCCGGCTGGTGCGTTCGCCCGGAAGGCCTGACAATCCTGAACTTCGCCTACTGAGTCACATTTCACAACCAGTAACACGCGACCCGCCTTGAGCGGTTTTTTTTCGCCCCCCTGATTTCCAGGGGGGTTAACCTTTAAGGGGTTACCTCATGTCTACCTTGTACGTTGCCAACACCACGAAGCAAAACTTTCACCATCATTACGTTGTCGCGGAAATGACGCGACCCTATTACGTGCAGATTCCTTCTGGCGGCCAGATCACTTTGGGCGAAAAGTGGAACTCTGGACAAATCGACTCGGTTATCAAGGGTCTGGAAAAGTACGGCGCTCGTCCGGTCACCGACCTGAGCCGCAATCTGGACAAGTTCCCCGGCCTGTTGTACCGGCTGGACAAGCCCATTACCGAGGATCAAATCGTTTCCGGGCATGACGCCGTGGTTGAGACGCAGGAAAAGCGCAGCGCCGCCGAGGCAAGCAAGTCCGCGCTGGCCTTTGACGCATCGACCCGCGACAAGAGGACCAAGCGCCGACTGGCGAAGCTGACCGAGGTATCGGTGGAGCAGATCAAGCCGCGCAATGAGCCGGATACGGGCAAGGAAGTCCATTTCTCGCTCGGCGTGAGCGAAAACGGCGACAGCAAGCTGCGGCTGCCTGAGTAATGCCAGCCTCATTCACCAATCCGGGCACGCCCAATCTGGCGGACTTCATCGTCTTTGCTCAGAATCAGGGCGTCACGGTGGCCGACCTTGACCCTTCATCGCCCTATTACCAGTGGGCGCTGACCAAGGGCGAGGACGTGGCCTTGTACGTCCCGCAGATCACCAGCATTGAATACGTGCTGGCGGTCTACAACTACGCGTTTCATGCGCTGCTCAAGATCGCGCAAGACACGTCCGGCCTTGCGCTCAGCTCGCTGGTATGGGCGTCGGGCGTGGTCACGGCTACGACAGCCGTTGCGCTCATTCCGGCCGCAGGCTCGGTCTATGGCATTGCGGTATCAGGTGCCGTGCCGCTGGGCTACAACGGGGCATTTCAGGGCACGGTGACGGGTGCTAACACGCTGGTCTATCCGCTGGCGACGAATCCGGGCGCCGCCACGCAAGCCGGGTTCCTCGCGCAGACGTTTTTCAGTGACCAGCGCAAGGCGTATGGCCTGCTGTCATTCCCGGTGGGTGCCATCTCGTCAAGCTCAGATGAAGCCACCAGCCAATCAGTCGTGGTGCCTGAGTTCTTCAAGACCCTGACGCTATCGGGTATGGACTTGATGCGCACGCCGTGGGGTAGGGAGTACCTGGATTACGCCCAGACCTACGGGCAGAACGTCGTCGGCGTGTCGTGACGGTTCTACATCTCGGCGTGGTGGATGTCGCTTATTCCGGTGGCGATGGCAAGACCACGACAACCGGCGATGTGGCCGAGATTCTAGAGGACAAGTATCACGTCATGCGCTCGTTTCTTGAGACGAACGAGGATTTCATCGGACAGATGCTGGCTGATGGCGTGGCCGGTGCCATTGAAACGATGGCGATGGGTCGGGCGCCCCGTCAGTTGACGTTCAACACCGACAAGATCAATGAGCGATTCCGCAATTTCCTGAGCGGCGGCGAGATGCAGCGACTGATGCCAGCAACGCAGCCCATCAAGGCAGCAGAAGCGGGCGTCAATCACCGCAAGAAACACCCGAACAAGAAAGACAACAAGCCGCGCAAGGCATTTATTGATACCGGCCTTTACCAGGCCAGCTTTCGATCATGGGTCACTGAATAATGGGCTTGGTATCGGAAGCATCGCAGGCGCCTACGCCGTTAGCCGCCGCGCTGGAAAAGGGCGTCAACTTCCTTTCCAGCAATCAAAGTATCACCTTTGCGCAGTACAACAAAGTGGTGTTGTCGCAGG
>JAKBDW010000360.1:0-6119 GCA_021834245.1 Pseudomonadota bacterium | reverse complement strand
GCAATAGCCACTGGGTAACTTCCAGCGACGTAGGTGCCGATAAAGCTCCCGCTCGAATCAAGTTCGGTCACATTGCTGTCGCCCGCCCCCGTGCCGGCGGTGCCATTACCCTGGTTGGCGACCCATACATTGCCGGCGCCGTCGATGGCAATTGCTTCGGGATAGGCTCCGGTGGTGACGGTGCGGATCCAGGCACCGTTCGGACTGAGTTCGGTGACATTGCTGTCGACGCTTCCAGTGCCGACGACCCCATTACCGGCGTTTGCCACCCACACATTGCCCGAGGCATCGATGGCAATCGAATACGGATAGGAACCGCTAAGATAGGTGCCGATTACGGCACCGGTGGGACTCAGCTGCGTGATATTGCTGTACCCGCTGACAATACTGCTGGTGCCGTTACCCGCGTTGGCGATCCACGCGTTGCCGGCGGCATCGATGGCCACGGCGCGTGGTTTGGAACCCGCGACATAGGTAGCAGCCGTGGCAGTTGGCGAGGATCCGCCACCCCCGCAGGCACTGAGCAAGACGGCAAATGCCAGGACGCAGGCGAAACCGATGCGCCGCTGGTTGCACAAACTCGAGACCAGCCGCTCCCTTTCTGCTGCGCTCGCTGTGTTCATGGTACGTGTCTCCCGTATCCAACTGCCTTTGTTGTTATTCGGCTGCCTGCTACATTCGCAAGTACCGGGCGATTAGTATCAGGTGCCAGTTTATGCACCAGATAGGCGCGTGTCTGTGAACTGGATCACAGAATCGACACTGCGCAATTAGTGCTCTTTCTTATGGGTTTTGGCGCGATTTCGCCGCTTAAACGAAGGAAAAACGGCGCGAACACCGGTCACGCGTAGGCCGAAAGGCAGCCTTCCTTGTCACAACCAGTGCCGCTCGCCCGGCACACTTGTATAATCTGCTGCGAACGACCGCGCGGCCGACCTGCCGCCAGGAGCAATCATGAACAACCCCGCCCCGACCATGGGCAGCAGCAATGTCACCATGCATTCCATTATCCAACGCATCGCGACCGGTCCGGAACTCAGTAAAAGCATTTCCCAGGAAGAGGCCCGCGCGGCGACGCACATGATCATGGAGGGCCGCGTTGATCCGGTGCAGGCAGGCATTTTCTTCATAGCCTTGCGCATGAAGCGTGAAACCGATGCTGAGAACCTGGGCGTGCTGGACGCATTGCGTGACGTGACGCGCACGGCCACCGCTGCCGTGGATGACGTCGTAGACATCGCCGATCCTTACGATGGCTATAGTCGCTGCCTGCCGGCCTCCCCGTTTCTGCCACCGCTTCTGGCAGCCTGTGGTGTGCCCGCAGTTTCCCACGGCATGGAGAGCATCGGCCCCAAATACGGCGTCACCCACCGCCAGGTTCTGCGTGCCGCCGGTGTACCGGTTGACCTGTCGCCGCAGCAGGCCGCAGCACGCATCGCGGATTCTTCCATCGGCTGGGCGTATGTGGATCAAAAGGTCTTTTGCCCGCCCTTGCACGGTCTGATCGGCCTGCGCAAACTGATGGTAAAGCGGCAGGTGCTGACAACTGTCGAAACGCTAACCGGTCCAGTGCGCGGGCGTATGCGCACTCACCTGATGACCGGTTACGTGCACAAGCCCTATCCGCGCATTTACGCCATGCTGGCGCGCCGCGCCGGATTCGATTCCGCTATGCTTGTGCGTGGCATCGAAGGCGGCGTCATTCCGTCGCTGCGACAGGCCGGAAAGCTTTTCTACTACCACGATCGCGGCGAGGAGCAGTCAATCGACATCGATCCGACCAGTCTTGGCATTGATCAGCCATGGCGCGCAACACCATTGCCGGTTGAGCTTGCGCCGCCGGAAGGCGACGAGAGCGTAAAGCTTGATACCGCTGCGGCCGCACAGGCTGCGGCGCGCGCCGGCATCGCTGCGCTTGAAGGCGCCGCCGGACCCACGCGCGACAGCCTGGTCTATGCCGCGGCCATCTGTCTGTGGCACCTGCGGCGCCATGCCTCACTCGCCGACGCGGCCCACGCTGCGCGTCAGGCGCTTGATTCCGGTGCTGCGCGCTCGCGCCTCGTCTCTTGAGACAAGATCAATGATGCTGCGCATTCCCGCGGTGCTCACTCAGCCGGAACTCGATACCGTCAGGCAGGTACTCGCCGAGTCACGCTTTGTCGACGGCAAGCTTTCTGCCGGAACCGCCGCCCGGCGCGTGAAAAACAACGAGGAAGTAGATCGCAGCTCGCACGACCTCACCCGGCTCAATAACCTGGTCATGGGCAAGCTGGTCGCGCATCCTGTTTACCGCAGCGGTGCCATGCCGCTTAAGGTGGCCGCGCCGTACTATGCACGCTACCAACCAGGGCGCGAATATGGCGATCACGTCGACGATCCCATCATGGGCGCCGACGGCATGCTCTACCGCTCGGATATCGCAATCACCGTTTTCATCAATGCGCCGGAGATGTACGACGGCGGGGAGCTCGAAGTACACACTCAGTTCGGCAGCAGCCAGGTAAAGCTGCCGGCCGGGGACGCTGTCATGTACCCAGCCTCGAGCATTCACCGCGTCGCCCCTGTCACGCGCGGTGAGCGTCTGGTGGCCGTCACCTGGGTGCAAAGCCTGGTGCGCGACGCGACGCGGCGCGAGCTGCTCTATGGACTCAACGAGGCACGTGAGACGCTGCTTGCCAAGTCGCCGCAAGCCCCCGAAACAGCGCGCGTCAATGCGGCATACGTTAATCTGGTGCGCATGTGGAGCGAATTCTGATGCTTTTACGCTTGCCTACTGACTTGTCGTTGCATTACCAGCCCATACCCAGCGCACACCACTGATGCTGCGCCCGTGGAGGAATGCTTGAAACCGAAAATCAGCAGAACCGATGCCGAATGGCGCCAGCAACTCACCCCCGAGCAGTTCCGCATTACCCGGGAAAAAGGCACGGAACGCGCATTCACCGGCGAGTACAACAGCTGCAAGGACAGCGGCATCTACCGCTGCGTGTGCTGCGGCGCGGAGCTTTTCGATTCACAAACCAAATACGACTCCGGCAGCGGCTGGCCGAGTTTCTGGCAGCCGTTACAGCCGGACAGCGTGGGAACCGAAACGGATAAAAGCCTCTACATGCAGCGCGTGGAAGTGCACTGCAGCCAGTGCGGCGCGCATCTCGGGCACGTGTTCGAAGACGGACCACGCCCCACCGGCCTGCGCTTCTGCATCAATTCCGCGTCGCTGCGCCTGCAACCCAAGGACTGACGCGCATCTTCGGCGAGTTATGGAAAACCCGTTCCATTACGCCTTTCCCGTTCACGATCTGGCTGCGGCGCGCGCTTTCTATGGCGGCATCCTCGGCTGCCCGGAAGGACGCAGCGACACCGCCTGGGTAGATTTCAATCTGTATGGTCACCAGATCGTGGCGCATCTCGGCACCGGGCAATCCGGCGTGCGCAGCCATAACCCGGTAGACGGCCACGATGTGCCGGTACCGCATTTCGGCGTCGTACTGCGCATGGACCAGTGGCATGAAATCGCGCAGCGTCTGCGCGCCGCCGGTGTCACGTTCGTCATTGAACCCGGAATCCGCTTCAAGGGTGAGGTCGGCGAGCAGGCCACGCTCTTTGTGCTCGACCCGAGCGGCAACGCGCTCGAGTTCAAAGCTTTCGCCGACATGAGCCAGTTGTTCGCCAGATAGATTCCCGGCATCAATCACCCGCCTTTCCCGCGGCAATTCCGACCTACCGCAGCAACAACTCATCGGCTTATCCATTGGCCATCCTCAGCTATATCGTGTTACGATATGTCTGCACACACACCTCTCTTACCTGCATGCTTCAGTCACCGTTGGCGGGAAAGCCTGCCATGCCAGAAAAGGACCGACTGTCCGATTTCACGCGCGATTGGCGCGTGTTGTTGCTTTCGGGGCTCGCCGCGATCATCGGCGCTGTCGGTGCGGTCGTGGCCTACGCCCTTGTATGGCTGATTGGCGTAATCACGAACCTTCTGTTCTATGCGCGTTTCTCTCCGGTTCTGTTGCCGCCGACCGACCGTTACCTCGGTCACTGGATCGCGTTGATACCGCCAGCCGGCGGATTGATCATCGGTCTCATGGCACGCTACGGATCTGACAAGATCCGCGGCCATGGCATTCCCGAGGCGCTCGAGGCCATTTTGATCGGCCGCAGCCGCATGCAACCGAAAGTGGCGCTGCTCAAACCGCTCTCCTCCGCGATATCCATCGGATCGGGCGGTCCATTCGGCGCCGAAGGGCCGATTATCATGACCGGCGGCGCATTCGGCTCGCTGTTCGCGCAGCTCTTCCACGTCTCCGCCACCGAACGCAAGACCCTTCTTGTTGCCGGTGCCGCAGCCGGTATGGCCGGGATATTCGCAACTCCCGTCGCGGCAGTGCTTCTGGCGGTCGAGTTGCTGCTGTTCGAATGGAAACCGCGAAGCGTCATCCCGGTGGCGGTTGCCGCGGCGGTAGCCGCTGCATTGCGTCCCTTTCTGCTGGGCAATGGTCCGCTCTTCGCCGTACCGCCTCACGCCTTCCTCGGGCCGAAAGTCATGCTTGCGGCGCTACTCGTCGGGCTCCTGGCCGGTCTTGGATCGGGCCTCATGACGCTGCTGGTCTATGCATGCGAGGACTTGTTCAAACATCTTCCCATTCACTGGATGTGGTGGCCTGCAATAGGCGGCCTCGTTGTTGGTGTTGGCGGAACCGTCGATCCGCGCGTCCTCGGAGTCGGCTACGACACGATTCATTTGCTGCTGGAAGGCAAGATCTCCGGGGTTGCGCTCGTAAAACTGCTGACCATCAAGGCTTTGGTATGGAGCATTGCGCTCGGTTCGGGCACTTCCGGCGGCGTGCTCGCGCCGCTGCTTATGATCGGCGGCGCTCTCGGCGGCATCGAGGCACATTGGATCTCGGTCGGGGATCCAAGCCTATGGGCGATGGTGAGCATGGCAGCGGTCATGGGCGGCGCAATGCGCTCCCCCTTTACCGCTATCGTTTTTATGCTTGAACTGACGCACGACGTGAACGCCATGCCTGCCCTTTTGGTCGGCTGCTTTGCGGCACATGCGGTTACGGTGCTGCTGATGCGACGTTCGATCCTAACCGAAAAGATCGCCCGGCGCGGTCACCATATAACTTGCGAATATGGCGTCGATGCGCTTGAGCTTCAGCGGGTGCGCGACGTGATGGACCGGGACACCACTGCCATTCCGGCGAACATGTCGGTAAGCGAACTGGCAAGTCGTATTGCGCAGCGTGATCCCAAGTTCACGCGCCACCACGCGCTGCCTATCATCGATGACAGCGGCAGCCTGGTTGGAATAATCACCCATGGCGATGTGCTGCGTGCCGTTGAAAGTACACCCGCCTGCAGTGTACTGCAGGCGGGTTCGGGAAATCTCGTTGTCGCTTACCCGGACGAGACACTACGCAGCGCAACGCAAAAGATGCTGCGTCGCAACATTGGGCGCCTGCCGGTGGTGACGCGCGATGTTCCGCAAAAACTGGTGGGTTACTTGGGGCGCACGAACATACTTGGGGCAAAATTGCGCGAACTTGATGACGAGGATGTGCGTGAAAGCAGATGGACGATGCCGTCTTCCGGGTAGTGCGACCGAAAAGGGCCCGCTCCTCACCACGATTAAGACCGTATCAGCTTTAGCGACCAGCACCTTCCGCCGCCGCATCTCCCGTTGCCACGGGCCGCCGCGGGTCGGTAATCCATTCGCTCCATGAACCGGCATAGAGCTTCGCTCCCAGCAGACCGGCATGTTCCATGGCAAGAAGGTTGTGGCAGGCAGTCACACCGGAGCCACACATCTGCACTGCGCGTTCGGGGGATTTTTCATCGAGCAGGGTCAGATAGAGGGAACGCAAGGCCGATGCCGGCAGGAACTCGCCGCCAAGATCGAGATTGTCTTCAAACGGCAGATTGACTGCTCCGGGCACGTGCCCGGCGACCCTGTCGAGGGGCTCGACATCACCGCGAAAACGTTCCTCGGAACGTGCGTCCATCAGCCGGTATTCGCCGCGCGCAAGCCCGGCACGCAGAGATTCGCTATCGAGCCACATGGTGTTATCCGCATGCGCCCGGAACGTGCTCGGCGCCGGCGTAGCTGT
>JAKBDW010000492.1:0-6138 GCA_021834245.1 Pseudomonadota bacterium | reverse complement strand
TTCCCAACCAATAAAGACTGCTCAAAGTGTCTCACATCTTCTTTTCCGATCCCACTCTTTTTCACCATTCTGGGTCATCAATGCAGCGATCAATACATTCGTATCCAGAATTACCCGCATTATGTCTGTTACCGTGCGTTAGCTTTTGCCTTGGTTTCAGACCTCATTTCTGCGCGAACTGCTTGCCTGCCTCGTCGATAAGCGCGAGCATTTCTTCTTCCGAAAAATCGGCATTACGCTGTTTTACGTCAGCCGTTGTCTGTGCAAGAATTTCCTTTTGCACGGCGCGTTCGATAAATTTTGACAAGGTGCCCTTTTTCATCCCTTGCTGTGCCAGATAGGTACGCAATGAAATATCCGTGTCTCTCGACACTTTGATGGTCCAGCGAGCAGTATTTTCCATGATGCCTCCGATTTTCCAGAAAGACGCATGGCATGCCGCTTTGACATTCTCACATTGGAAAGCCGCTACTTTTAGCGGCTTTTTTATTTTACCTTCCAAGAAAACCTCAAAAATCATCGTGTTCTCAATCTGGCCTACCACAACTCATTCTAACTGGCGCCGGTACATATCGGGGAGATGCTGAAACCGGAACTGTGCATGGCTCGGTGACCACAGGCTCATGCAAAGCTTCGATCAACGGGCAGGAAATATTGCCTGCATGCACGTGGCACTCGCCGACCAATTTCGACAGTGCCGCCTCTATCCGCTTGAGGTCCGCCAGGCGGGTACGCACATCAGCCAGTCGTAGGGTGGCCAGTTCCGCCGCTTCGCTGCAATGAGTGCCGTCCTCCAGTTTCAGGAGTTGACTAATTTCATCCAGACTGAACCCCAAGTGCTGGGCTGACTTCACGAACTTTACCCGCGCTACATCCGCCGCTCCGTAGCGGCGAATGCTCCCATAGGGCCGATCTGGCTCCGATAGCAAGCCTTTGCGCTGATAGAAACGAATCGTTTCCACGTTTACTCCTGCGGCCTTGGCGAATATCCCGATACTCAGGTTTTCAATGTTGTTGTTCATGATCTTGACTCCGTACTTAAGTACGGAGATAAGATTACACCATCAATTATCACCTTGGAAGAAGAGCCTTATGTCGGAGCCCAAGAACGGTCGCGGCGCGTTGGTCGCTGGCGGCTTGGCCGCCATTCTCGCATCGACCTGCTGCCTCGGCCCACTTATGCTGGTCGCGCTTGGTTTCTCGGGTGCCTGGATTGGCAATCTGACCCTGCTTGAACCGTATCGGCCGATTTTCACCAGCGTGGCGATTGTCGCGCTGTTTTTCTCCTGGCGAACCATCTTCTGTCCGGCCCATGTTTGCAAGCCCGGCGACTGGTGCGCTGTGCCTCAGGTGAAGGTGGTCTACAAAGTCTTCTTCTGGATTGTGGCTACCCTGGTCCTGGTGGCCTTCGCTTTTCCATACGTTCTGCCGTTGTTCTACTGAAAGGAGATTTCCATGAAGAAATTTGCTCTCTCGATCATCCTGTCTGCCGCACTGAGTACACCTGCCTGGGCCGCGCTCAAAACCGTCACGTTGTCCATTCCGGGTATGACCTGCGGGGCCTGTCCGATTACCGTGCGCACTGCGCTCAAGCGAGTGCCAGGCGTCGAAATCATTAGTATCGACGAGGCGAAAAAACTTGTTACTGTCACCTACGATGACGAAAGGACAAATGTGAAGACCCTCACCCTGGCAACCAGAGATGCGGGCTACCCATCCAGCATCAAACAGTAAGGACAACATCATGACTGACTCGATCACCATTCACATTGAAGGCATGACCTGCACCTCGTGCGCGGAGCACGTCCAGCGGGCTTTGAAAAACGTATCCGGCGTGCGCTCGGCCTCGGTATCCTATCCGCGACATCGGGCCGAGGTCGAAACAGACCTGGCCATGAGTCCGGAATCGCTGGTTGCAGCGGTGGTTGCGGCAGGCTACCGTGCCTGGCTCACTGATTCGCAGAGCACGGATGCTAGCGGTCCGTTATGCAATTCGCAGGTGCGAGTGGATGATGAAACGAAAAGCAGGGACGGTGAACCGACTTTGCATATAGCCATCATCGGTAGCGGTGGAGCAGCGATGGCCGCAGCACTGAAGGCTGTCGAGCGTAGCGCGCGGGTAACCTTGATCGAACGTGGCACCATCGGTGGCACTTGCGTCAATGTCGGCTGCGTGCCTTCCAAGATCATGATTCGCGCAGCCCACATCGCTCACTTGCGCCGTGAAAGCCCCTTTGATGTCGGCCTGCCGCCCACACCTCCGTCTGTCCTGCGCGAAAAGCAGCTCGCCCAGCAGCAGGGCCGTGTCGAGGACTTGCGCCATGCCAAGTACGAAAGCATCCTGAAAAATACCCCGGCTATCACGCAATTGACGGGAGAAGCTCGTTTCAAGGATGCACATACGCTGAACGTAACCACCACTGACGGCAGCACGTGTGAACTGCACTTCGATCACTGTCTCATCGCTGCCGGTGCAAGCCCGGCGATCCCGGCAATCCCCGGCTTGAAGGACACGCCCTACTGGACATCCACCGAGGCGCTGACAAGCGACAGTATTCCCGAGCGACTGGCTGTCATCGGCTCGTCGGTGGTCGCGGTTGAACTCGCGCAAGCCTTTGCCCGGCTTGGAAGCCACGTCACGATCCTGGCGCGTAGAACGTTGTTTTTTCGAGAAGACCCCGCCATCGGTGAGGCTGTAACAAACGCCTTCCGCACCGAGGGCATCGAGGTGCTGGACCATACCCAGGCGAGTCAGGTTGTCCACCGCGACGGCGAATTCGTGCTCACAACGAATACCGGCGAACTACGCGCCGATAAACTTCTGGTCGCCACCGGACGTACGCCGAACACGCGCAGCCTGAACCTTGAAGCAGTGGGCGTCACGGTTAATGCGCAAGGAGCCATCATAATTGACAGCGCCATGCGTACTGGCGTGCCGAACATCTTTGCTGCTGGCGATTGCACCGATCAGCCGCAGTTCGTCTATGTGGCAGCAGCAGCGGGCACACGCGCCGCCATCAATATAACAGGAGGCCATGCTTCGTTGGACCTGACCGTGATGCCTGTTGTGGTATTCACCGATCCGCAGGTAGCCACCGTGGGCTACAGTGAAGCCGAAGCGCACTTTGAGGGCATCGAGACAGACAGCCGCATGCTCACGCTGGACAACGTGCCGAGGGCATTGGCCAACTTCGACACGCGCGGTTTCATCAAGTTGGTCGCCGAGGCCGGTACGGGGCGGCTGATCGGGGTACAGGCAGTGGCCATAGAGGCTGGCGAGTTGATCCAGACGGCGGCGCTGGCAATCCGGAACAGGATGACCGTACAGGAACTGGCCGACCAGTTGTTCCCGTATCTCACGATGGTGGAGGGTCTGAAACTTGCGGCGCAAACCTTCAACAAGGACGTGAAGAAACTATCCTGCTGTGCCGGATGATTGCCCATGTATCCCCACATATTATTGACTCCTCAATAATCCCCATTCTGCGACTCCGTCGCGCAGATGGATGGCTGAATATCCTTCTCGTTTCAGCAACTCGACCGCGTCTACAGCCATCAGGCAGTAAGGGCCACGGCAATAGGCGACGATGGAGCGGTCTTTGGGTAATTCATTCAGCCGCTGCCTCAGTTCATCCAGGGGAATTGACCTTGCAAAGGGAAGATGCGCGGCCAGGTATTCTTCTGCAGGTCTCACATCGAGCACTACCACCTCCCCCTTGCGCGCGGCTTTCAACAGACTGTCGCGGTCACTGGGTACCAAGTCATCTGGCTGCGTGGCGATTTTTTGCAACGCCAGTTGCAATTCGATCAGACGATCTTCGGCCAGCGTATGGATTTGCACCCATAACTCGGCCACCGCTTTATTGGCGAGTCGGTAGCAGATGTTCTTGCCTTGCCGTTCAGTCTCAACCAGATGCGCTTCCCGCAACTCGCGCAAATGTGCGCTGGTCAACTTTACACTGATAGAAACTTCTCGCGCCAAGACCTCCACCGTCTTTTCACCTTGGCACAGCAACTCAACCAGTTCCAGCCGTTTCGGGCTGGAGAATACCTTGCCTATCCGCGCCACCTGCTCGTAAAGCAGATCTTTGATGTTGCGAGCGTCTTTCATATCTTCAATCCATCAAATTATGGAACGTATGTACTAACTCTAGACTATATTGACACAAACACACAAAAGGTGTTGAATAGGCGTTAATTCATTCTAATAATTGTTAGAATATAAACAGCCAGGAGGCTTCCGTGAAAACCCTATTTATACTCAATGATGCGCCCTACGGCAGCGAGCGCACCTACAACGGTCTGCGCATGGCAGGACATCTTTCCAAGCAGGAAGGCAATGCGGTGAAGGTATTTCTGATCGGCGATGGAGTTTCGTCCGCCCACCGCAACCAGAAAGTACCGCAAGGTTTCTATAACATCGAAGTCATGCTCGGTAGCGTGACTCGTCACGGCGGCGTGGTCGGCATCTGCGGCACCTGCATGGATGCGCGCGGCATGGGCGACGGAGATATTGCCGAGGGGATGCACCGCAGCACGTTGACCGAGTTGGGCGAATGGACGACGTGGGCGGACAAGGTTCTGGTGTTTTGAAATGCCAAGAGTGGTTTTCTGAAGGTTGCATGAAACATTGGCAACCGTGAATGCTGTCCGGTGGAATTCAAGTGAAGGAGATGGCGATGACACAAGGTAAAACCATTTTGATACTCGGTGGTGGAATTGGCGGCATCGTGGCTGCTAGTAATCTGCGCAAGGGATTGCCCCGCGAACACCGGGTAGTGCTCATTGAGCGGGAGGATCAGTATGTCTTCGCGCCGTCTTTCCTCTGGCTGATGGTGGGGTTGCGCACCCGCGACAAAATATCCAGATCCTTCGCAGGGCTTGAGCGGCAAGGCGTGGATCATATCCGGGGAGAGGTCGCGCACATCGACCCAGTGCGGAGAGAGGTTGAAGTAAATGGGCAAATGCTCACTGGCGATTATCTGGTACTCGCTCTGGGTGCGGAGTTAGCCCCGGAGACCATTCCCGGCCTCGCCGAGGCGGGGCACAACCTTTACGCCTTGGACGGGGCTGAGAAGCTTCGCGAGGCACGGCTCGAACTTCGTCAAGGGCGCATGGTGGTTCTGGTAAGCGCTGTACCATTTAAATGTCCGGCAGCTCCTTATGAGGCTGCCATGCTTCTGGAATATGACTGCCGCAAGCGCAAGGTGCGGGACAGCATTGCCGTTGATATTTATACCCCGGAACCGAGCCCGATGCCGGTAACGGGGCCGGAAATCTCCCGGCAGGTGCGGCAGATGGTGGAAGAAAAAGGAATGGGTTATCATCCCGAGCATGCTGTTACGCACGTGGAACCTGAAGTTCAGCGTATCCACTTTGCCAATGGAACAACTGCTGAGTATGATCTGCTGGCCTACGTGCCACCACATCGGGCGCCGCGAGTAGTGAGTGAGGCCGGGCTTACCGGCGAGTCGGGCTGGGTGCCGGTAGATCGTCATACTCTTGAGACGCGATTCCCCGGCGTCTATGCTCTAGGAGATGTCACCGGAATCATGCTTCCCATGGGCAAGCCGCTGCCCAAGGCTGCTTTATCGGAAATGTTCATGCCCACGTGCAGCATGTACGCCTTGTCGAATGTTCCGGCGGCGAAATCCAGCGCCAGGGCGCTGCCCCGGCTCAGGGTGATCCGATCGGACAGCCCCGTCCAGCGGCATAGTTCCCTGCCCGTTTCGACGAATTCCTCGGTGAGATCGATGCCACTGACGCGGCAATTGTAGGTCAGAGCGGCGTAACGGCTTGCGCCACCGATTCCGCAACCGATATCCAGCAGGTGGTCATCGACTTTCGGCACCAGTTGGGCCAGAAAATCCCGGGCTGCTGCGCGGCCGCCAATATGAAATTCATCGACTGGCGCAAGGTCGTCGATGGTAACGAATTCCGGTGCTTTGCCCAGTTGCGCCACCGCTGAACGGATGGTGTGGAGCAGGTTGCCCTGGGTGTAGTGTCTGGTGATTGGGGATAAGTCTTTCATGGGTTGGCTCCTGGCGGGAATCCTGCAGGATAACCCGATACGGATTTTCGGGCGCAGGGATGGCGACGCGCGCCCTGGTTATTGTGGCGAGTTGTCTGCAGCGCACC
>JAKBDW010000173.1:0-6139 GCA_021834245.1 Pseudomonadota bacterium | reverse complement strand
CATCGCCGCATTGGTTGACGGGTACGGCGAGGTAGCTCGCCATTTCGCGGTCTCCGCCATCGACGGAAGCGGCTGTCGCGAGTTGATGTTCGCCATCATGGATCATCTCGACAGCCACGCGGTGCCCGATGAGCTACCTGATAATGAGACAACGGATAGCTGATTCTCAACGCTTGGTCGTCAAGGTGGGCAGCGCGCTGGTAACCAACAACGGCACCGGCCTCGCGCAAGATGCGATCGCCGAGTGGGCGCGTCAGATCGCGCTGTTGAACGCTGCTGGCCGGCAGGTCGCGCTGGTTTCATCAGGCGCGATCGCCGCCGGCATGCAACAACTTGGCTGGACGACGCGACCCCACGCGATGCACGAGTTGCAAGCTGCCGCTGCAGTCGGCCAGATGGGTCTGGCCCAAGCGTATGAGACCTGCTTCTCGCAGCATGGCCTAAAAACGGCGCAAATACTGCTAACGCACGAAGATCTCGCCGACCGAGAACGCTACCTCAACGCACGCTCGACCCTGATGACGCTTCTGGAACTCCGGGTCGTGCCGATCATCAACGAAAACGATACGGTGGTGACCGACGAAATCAAGTTCGGCGACAACGATACCCTGGGCGCGTTGGTAGCGAACCTGCTCGAGGCCGATACCTTGATCATCCTGACCGACCAACCGGGCCTATTTTCCGCCGATCCGCGGTCTAATCCCGGAGCGCACTTGATCGCCGCTGGTCGCGCCGACGACCCCGCGTTTGAAACAATGGCCGGCGGCGCCGGCAGTTCCATCAGCAAGGGCGGCATGATCACCAAGGTTCGCGCCGCACAGCGCGCAGCGCGTAGCGGTGCCGACACGCTGATCGCCAGCGGTAGGGAAACGGATGCATTGCTCCGTCTGGCGCGCGGCGAGGAGTTGGGGACACTGCTCTATGCGACAGCTACGCCGCTGGCAGCGCGCAAACAATGGCTGGCAGATCACCTTCAGCTCGCTGGCAGTTTGTTGCTCGATGAAGGCGCCATCCGGGCACTGCATGACGGCAAGAGTCTGTTGCCGATCGGCGTGATCAAAATCGAGGGAGAATTCGAGCGCGGCGCAGCGGTCGCCTGCCGCAACACGGCCGGCAAGGAAGTCGCACGCGGGCTGATCAATTATCCGAGCAGCGAGGCTCGCCGCATCGCCCGGCATGCGACCCACGAAATCGAAGCCATCCTCGGCTATCTCGATGAGGAAGCCCTGATCCACCGAAACAACATGATTGTGCTCTAGCCCGGATATTTCATGAGAGGAGGTCGGCGGAACAGCCGTGAGGCGCGTTAATACAGGTGTCTAGACTGATATTAACGGGGTTCCGTCGATGCCAAAGTGTACCGCTGATTGGATGGAATTTGGGCGCCTCGGGCGCCGGGTAATCGAAGCGAATTTCCAGGGTGGCGCGATTAGTTCCGACGGTGGCGTGTTGCTGCTTCGGCAGATGGATCGATGCATAGGGCTATCCGATTCGGTTGCTGCGGCGCTGAACGATCCGCGCGCGCCGGAGCGCATCCGGCACGAACTGCGCGACTTGGTAGCTCAGCGGCTGTACGGCCTGTGCTACGGCTACGAGGACCTCAACGACCACGACCGGCTGCGGTACGATCCGCTGATGCAGCCGGCTGTGGGCAAGGTTGATGAACTGGCAAACAGCCCGACCCTCTCGCGGTTGGAGACGCGGGCGACACGAGCCGAAGTGATGACGCTGAACGGCGTGCTGGTCGATCAGTTCATCGCCAGTCACAAGAAAGCGCCCGCCGAACTGGTGCTCGACATCGACGCTTCGGATGTGCCGTTGCACGGCGATCAGGAACTGTCGCAGTTTCACGGCTATTACGACCATTATTGCTATCTACCGCTCTACGTCTTCTGCGGGCAGGCGATGCTGGCCTGCCTGCTGCGGCCAAGCCGCAACGACGGGGCGAAGCATGCGGCAGCGGTGATCAAGCTCCTGGTGGACCGCCTGCGTCTGGACTGGCCGAAGGTGCGCATCATCGTGCGCGGCGACTCGGGCTTCTGCCGGCAACGACTCCTGCGCTGGTGCGAGCGCAATGATGTTGGCTATGTGGCTGGCCTACACGCTCATCCAACGACTGCGCGACACCGCGCTCGCCGGCACTGAGCTTGCGCGTGCCACTGCCGCCTCCATTCGTGTCAGGCTGCTCAAGATCGGCGCCGTGATCCTGCGCAACACCCGCAGATTTCGCATCATGCCGGCCTCCCACCACCCGCTGCGCGATACATTCCTCATCGCCGCTCAGGCGCTCGCCCCGTGAACCTCTCGGAGTGCTGACCCCGGCACGATGACAAGCAACGGGGGTAAGGGGGCGTTTGCCTTCAATTTCTGAAATTGCCTATTTTTTGAGCAACCGCCCCTCATCCCCCAAACACCAGCTCGCTGGCGCCGACCGTTATGCGTCAGTGGCCGGCTGGTGAAATATCCGGGCTAGGGCGGCTTATTGCAAGTCGCGCGGATAGAGTTTCCATCCGGGGGAAAGTGAGCCAATCCCCGGATCCTTTCACCGCGGCGAGATACCGCCCGTTCGGGGCGCCATCTCAGCCACCAGCAGCGCAGCCCCTTCCCTCGCAAGTCCCTGCGGATCGTCGGCCCCCACTCATTCGTCTCATCCCCTTCTTCGGAACGCCATAGCGGCCGACAGGTCGCGAACTCGCAGCAAGTGCGCGTTGCCACTTGACGAAAAATGATAATGGCATATTATTGGCGTTCCCCATTGCTCCGACTCCGGAATTCGTCACAACATCCGCATCGCTTGATGCGCTGCATCTTACAGCCCCGGGCATCGCGCCGGACGTGCAGGGGTAATCAACTTTTGGAAGGAGAAAGCCGTGAGCCGCCCATCGATCAATTCGTGGCAACTTGGTCAAGGCATGACGGAATACATCGTCATAGTGGCGCTGATTGCGGTCGCCGCCATCGCTGTTTATCAATTTTTTGGCCAGACCATACGCAGCCAAACTGCTGGTATCGCGAAGGAGGTCGCGGGTCAGAGTGCCTCAAGCTCGATTGGCAATGCGCAGACCGCGGCGAGCAGCGCTGAAACGGAAGGCACGACTAAAAAGGGCTTGGATAAGTACCAAAACGACAATTCCCGTTGACGCCGCCCCTACATACCGTCTCCTATGTGTCTCTGTAATTCGGACCGGCATTGGCCGATTTACACAACATCCTGGCAACAACGTGGGCAGGCCTTACTCTATGGCCTGTTCTTCTTGATAGCCGGCCTTGCCGCCCTATTCTTTCTGTTCAACACCGGTCAGTTGGCCCGAGAAAAAACCAAACTCGTAAATGCTAGCGATGCGGTTGCCTATAGTGCCGGGGTCATGCACGCACGCTTGCTGAATTTCGATGCCTATACCAACCGGGCCATGATAGCTAACACCGTTGCCGTGGCGCAATTAGTCAGCCTTTCTTCATGGATCCAATACGTCGACAAGTTTGCACAGTTTGGCGAAACCACACTCAATCCCAAGTTCACGGAGTTCGCCCCTTCCTACATGGCAGCGCTTGAGGTCGGACCAACCGCCAAAAATGCTCTGATCGATAGCCACGCACTCAATGATTTCGCCAACGGGTCGGACCTCATCGTCAGAAACGTACTGATGAATGCACAACGATTGGCCCAGGAAGGCATCACAACGCTACAAAGGCAGGCGTTGGACGAAGTCGCCCAGGCCAACTATCGCGATGACGGCATCGTTTCCGTCGATATCCTCTCTACCGAAGAACTGAGCGCATTCGTCGCCAGCTATGCAGGTGATCAGCGAACCCGCTTTGCCGAGCTCGCCAAAACTTCCGCCGATCGCGATCCGTTTGTACCTAAGCGCAACTGGCTCTTACCTGGCTTATGGAGCGATTGCCCGAGCGCGACAGCGACGGGCAGAGTCGATTGGCTCGATCGTCGCGGCGGAACCGACTTGATCGGTTTCGACGAGTGGAAGGCGATGGATACCCTCTCTGAAAAACGCTGGATTCCCAAGAGCAAATCCGATGTTCTCTGCCAGGGACTCACTGAAGTCCCGGACGGATGGGGGTCGCAGGCCGCCGCCGATCAGCCGTCTTTCGATCTAAATGCCAACCAGTTTGGCGGTTCTGAGTCCGCCAATCCTGTCTCAAGCGCCCTGGCGCTGGCCACCTCCAGCGAGTCATGGGGCTATTCCGGTTTGCCGAATTTCTATGATCTCGCGGGCGATGCACTGAAGCGGGATGACCCTCGTTTCCGCATTTCCGTTAGCTTGCTACGCAACAAGACGCAGACTGCGACTTCCGAGGGGCGCTCGGCAATCAGCCCAGATGGACATCTCAACGCCTACCAGGCGGTATTTGCCGGCGGCAACTCGATGTCGGCCGTCTCAACCGCCGAGGTGTACTTTCAGCGTCCCGACCTGGACGAATCCTGTTCCGGCGGTACACGAATGGGGCGCGACAACTGCTACGGGCGTGAGTCACTTGGCAAGGGGAATGAGCTGGCCAGTCTATTCAATCCATATTGGCAGGTTCATTTGGTCCACTCAGACGATGCTGTTAGAACAGCCCAAGTGCGGCAGGGAGTGGTGCTGCCGTGAAATTACCGAGCCCAATCTCGTTCCCCATTGAACGTGGCAACAGGGTTGCATTTCAGAAAAGGCCTGCTGTACAGCAGGGACAAGCGATGACTGAGTTCGTCGTTATTGCCCTTGCGCTGATTCCGCTGTTTCTGATGTTTCCGGTCATAGGAAAATATCAGGATATTGCACATAACGTCCAATTGGCGAGTCGCTACGCCGCATTCGACGCACTGAATCGAAACGATGTCAGCAGCAGCTGGAAGCCGGAAGGTCAGTTGGCAGAAGAAGTGCGCAGGCGCTATTTCGGAGATCCCGAGGCACCGATCAGGACCAGCGACGGCACAGAAGATTACGATTACGCGGCGCACCAGAATCTGTTCTGGCGCAAGCCCAATGGCGAATCCTTGATCGAGGATCCTCAAAACGATGTCAAGCTGGGCTTCGGAGACAAGGATAGCCAAAACCGTGACGATGCTTTCACTGCCGCAGCGGACGGCCGGCCATTTCCGCTACATGACTCGTTCGATTTGCGCGCGCGTGGAATTTTCACCGCAAGCATTTCGGTGACGCTCGCCAATCTACCCAGCGGACTGAAAAGCTACGAGCCGTTCGATCGGATAAACCTAGCGCTACTCCGCAGTACCAGCATCATCATCGATCCCTGGATGGCCGCTGGACCAAGGCAAGCAGAATTGCGCTTCGGCGGCAACGACCAGATCTTCCCGGCAGCAGCGCTCCGGACAGCCGGCACTATCGTCGATGCGGCGGTCGGCGTAATTGACTTGCCGGGGGGACTGCGCGCCCCTCAAATCGGCGCGCTCGAATTCTGGCGCGACGCGGTGCCGATCGACCGGCTCAAATAGTCGGTGAAAATTATTATGACGATGCCGCTCAGAAAATGGCACCTTCTCGTTTTCGCGCTTATCTTGGCATTACCGGGAGAGCTTGCCTCGGCTCAATCGAACCGGGGCCAAATTCAATTACCTGAAGAAGCAAGAGCCTTCGAGATAGGTGGGCAGGTAACGCTCAACGGATTGCCAGTTGAAGCGCAGGGATTCCTGTCAGTCAAGAGGCCGGCGCAGCTGGCCGCCTGGTTCCGCCAGAGCCTGGGCAAGCCGCTGGTTGAAGACAAGCTTGGCGACAAGTTGATTCTGGGACGATCCCAGGGCGAGCAATATTTGACGGTGCAGTTGGAACCCGCCGGAGCGGGAACGCGCGGCATAGTCGCGATTGCCGACCTGAAGCTTGCATACCAGCGTCGCGCTGAAACCGACGGGTTACTGGAGCATTGGCGATCTAGGCTACCTTCAGGCTCGCACTTGATCAGAAGGGCGACCTCTGAGGATGAGGGAAAGCAATCGGAATTTCTTCTAGCCATCAATAATCACGGCATTGCTCTGAATCTGGAACGGATCAAAAGCTTGATGCGTGCGGATGGCTATCTTCTTCTACGGCAAGCCACACTCGATGCAAAGTCGCCTTCCCGGTCTGATATCGCACAGAACGAAGGGGAGATTCTATTTTTCAACGGCGACGGTCGGGAGGCAACC
>JAKBDW010000346.1:0-6141 GCA_021834245.1 Pseudomonadota bacterium | reverse complement strand
GAACCAGACCACTTTGCTGTCGCCTTCGAAAGCCAGCATGTGGGTCGCGATGCGGTCCAAAAACCAGCGATCATGCGAGATCACCACTGCGCAACCGGCGAAATCGAGCAGTGCTTCTTCCAGGGCACGCAAGGTTTCAACGTCCAGATCGTTGGTCGGTTCGTCCAAGAGCAGCAGATTGCCGCCGCTCTTGAGCAGCTTGGCCAAATGTACGCGATTGCGTTCACCGCCGGAGAGATCTTTGACAAGCTTCTGCTGGTCCGGCCCCTTGAAGTTAAAGCGGCCGACATAGGCGCGTGACGGTACCTCGACCTTGCCGAGCATGATGTTATCGTGTCCGCCGGAGATTTCTTGCCACACGGTCTTGGTGCCGTCCAGCGTGTCGCGTGACTGATCGACGTAGGCGAGCTGCACGGTCGGGCCGATACGCATGCTGCCTGAGTCAGGTTTTTCCGATCCGGTAATCATGCGAAACAAAGTGGTCTTGCCGGCGCCGTTCGGGCCAATGATGCCGACGATCCCGCCGCGCGGCAGATTGAAGTTTAGATTATCGACAAGCAACCGGTCGCCGAAACTCTTGTTCACGTTTTGCGCTTCGACCACGAGGTCGCCCAGGCGTGGGCCTGCAGGAATAAAAATTTCCTTGGTTTCGTTGCGTGCCTGCGCTTCTTGCGATGACAGCTCCTCGAAAGCAGCCAGACGCGCCTTGCTCTTGGCATGGCGGCCCTTGGGCGCGGTGCGTACCCATTCGAGCTCCCGCTTCATGGCGCGCATGCGGGCGTTTTCCTGTTTCTCCTCGACCTCGAGCCGCTTTTCCTTCTGTTCCAGCCAGGACGAGTAGTTGCCCTGCCAGGGAATGCCATGGCCGCGATCGAGTTCGAGAATCCAGCCCGCGACATTGTCGAGAAAGTAACGGTCATGCGTGACGGCCACGACGGTGCCGGTATATTCCTTAAGGAACCGCTCGAGCCATGCCACTGATTCCGCGTCCAAGTGGTTAGTGGGCTCGTCCAGCAGCAGCATGTCGGGCTGTGAGAGAAGCAGTCGGCACAGTGCCACGCGGCGCCGCTCGCCGCCCGACAGTTTGTTAACGTCGGCATCCCATGGCGGCAAGCGCAGGGCCTCCGCCGCAATCTCGAGTTTGCGATCAAGCTCCCATGCCCCGGCAGCATCGATCTTTTCCTGCAACTTCGCCTGTTCGTCCATGAGCTTGTTCATCTCGTCGTCGCTCATGGGTTCGGCGAATTTCATCGAGATCTCGTTGAATTTGTCCAGCAGCGCCTTGGTCGCGGCAACGGCTTCCTCGACGTTGCCGCGCACGTCTTTCTTGGGGTCAAGCTGAGGTTCCTGTGGCAGGTAGCCTACGCGGATGTTGGACGCCGGCCGTGCTTCGCCGTTGTAATCCTTGTCTACGCCGGCCATGATGCGCAGTAGCGTGGACTTTCCCGAGCCATTGAGTCCCAGCACGCCTATTTTGGCGCCTGGGAAGAACGACAGCGAAATATCCTTGAGGATCTCGCGCTTCGGCGGAACAACCTTGCCGACGCGATGCATTGTATAGATGTATTGCTGCGACATGGTGCCGTGTCTTTTTTGGGGGTGAGGAAATTCCCGATTAACGGGCGCTACAGCGTACTATCAGTTTAGTACGCTGACAAGCTGCGACGCGATTGTGCGCGGATATGCTTGGGTCAGCGATCTACCTGTGTCCAGCCCGAGGTGGCCTGGTCGGAATCAATCGATTCGCCGGCAAAATTGTAATTGAGCGTGGCATCGGGCGGCTGGAAATAGTTGCCCTGAACATATTCGACACCGAAATTCCATAACGCTGAAAGGCTCGCGGCGTCTTCGACATTCTTGATTATGATGCGCCGATTGTCGTTGACTGCGCTATCGAATATTTCTTTTACCGTCTCGTTGCCGCCCTGTTCGTTCAAAAGGTTGTGCACCAGCGAATTGTCGATTTTGAGGAATTCGAGCGGCTGTTGCAGCGGAGCGCCGCCAAGACGTTTTCCGAAATCGTCGGCCGCAAAGCGGCAGCCCAGTTTGCCCAGTGACGAAATGAAGGCTGCCGCCTCTTTTGCATGTCCTGCCAGGCTGCTGTCCTTGACCTCGAATACCAGAGAGTGGCCTTTCACGCCGGAGTCGCGCAGCGCGTCCACGATGACAATTGGCAAATCGCTGTCATTGAGGGCAGTTGCCGACAAGTTCACGAAAAATGTGGCCTGGTGACCCTTGGCGCGCAGCTCGCGCAGCGCTTTGATGGCATTTCTGATTACCCAGTGGTCGATTGCCAGGGCTAGTTTGGATTCTTCGGCGGCAGGCATGAATTCGCCCGCCGGGATCAGGTTGCCTTCCGCGCTGACCATGCGCACCAGGACCTCGTAGTTTTCTGCCGGATCACCGTGCAGATTGACGATCGGCTGATACAGGAGTTGAAACCCATGTCCTTTCAGAGCATTTTCAATGGCTGATACGATCGGGCTCCTGTTTTCCACCACCTTCGCAGGCGGAGCCGCCTGCGGAGCCGGCGCAGGCGTGGGCTTCGTCGCGGCCGGGGGCGGCGTAGGTGGTGCTTCCACGTGAAGTTCAGCTTTGGTCTGTTGATGCGGTGTACGCGCTGTCAAAAACGCGCGTTGCGCAATCGCCAGCGTTTTTTCGGCGCTTTCTACATTGGCGTTGATGGCCCCGATTCCGAAGTGGCATTGGCATTCAAAGGTCTGATTGGCTTCAGAGAAGCTGGTCTCCTTCAGGGTCGAACGCATTTTGTCCGCGACTTGCCGTGCCGAGGTCTCGTCCGCGCCATGCAGAAGAATGGCGAATTCGCTGCCGCCGTAGCGCGCCAGGACATCGTTGTTTTCAATGTTCGCACCGAGCAGGCGCGCCACCTTGAGCAGCACTTTGTCGCCTGCGGTGAATCCATAGGCCTCGTTGATTTCCTTAAGCTGGTCCAGGCCGATGTAGAGGAGGGCGCTTTTGCCCTTTTTGGTCTTGGCCGCCGTAACCGCCTTGCCGAGTTCCACAACGAAGTAATGGCGATTGTACAGCCCGGTGAGCGAGTCGCGTTCCTGCAGGAATTGCAGCTTGCTGTCCATCGCCTTGCGCTTGGAGATATCGTTGATCGTGATCTGATGCCAGATCTCGCCGCCCATATCGATGGCTGAGATGGAAATTTCCACCGGAAAGCGCGTGCCGTCTTTCTTTATGGCGACAAATTCGCTGCCGCCAGCGCCTTGCGGGCTGCGTCCTGGCTTGCGGAAGAGATCTTTCAGGCGGGCGTGATCGGCCTTGTCGATCAGGCTGAGTACGGGAACGTCGGCAAGCTCCGTGGCATCGTTGTAACCAAAAAGCGCCAGATAGGCGCGGTTGGTTTCGGTGTGAATTCCGTCATGACTGTAACAGACCGCCTCGCGCGACCCGTCTATGAGTGCCCGGTAACGCTGCTCAAGCCGTGTAAGCGTCCGCTGAGTTTCTTGTTGCTGGTGCCGACCCTGGGTAACCGCAAGTTCGCGCTCAATCACTGGCGCCAGGCGCGAAGCCTGATTCTTGAAGACGATGTCCCGAACACCGGCGTGCATCAATTTGGTCAAGTCTGCGTCCGACACTGTGCGCGTCATGACGATGCAAGGCGAGTCCTGCTTGGCGTGGCGCAGCGTGTCCAGCACAAGAGTAACGCTGAACTGGGGGACATCGGTTTCCGTGATGATAACGTCCCAGGATTCCTTCGTCAGGGCAGTTTGCATACCTGCAATATCCTGAACGCGCTGGGTTTTTAGCATGTAGCCGGCTCGGCGCAGCACCTCGACCGTCAGTTCCGTATCGTCCGGCGAATCATCGACGACCAGAACACGTAGCAGTTTCTTTTCCAACTATCTGACCTCGTGAAAATCCAAACTGAAGGCGCGGGGCGCTCGCGTCGGCGAACGGCGGGAGGGCATCGCAACCCTGCTCTTTGCGACACGTGGTTCCTGCTAACTACTGCTAGTATAAGTCCAAAGTATAACATATGCGCGCGACCGCGATTGCCAGCCGTTTTCCGCATTGACCGCAGGCGGCCGAGCCGCAGAGAATAGGCACAATGGATTGGAACTTCCTAAAATTGGGCAAGGAACTGGTTTCCCTGCTGACTATTTTAACCCCCTTCAATGTGTTGCCACTCTATGTTTCGCTCACTGTCGGCATGTCAAAGGAGGCGCGTGAGCACGCTTTGCGCAAGACCCTGGCCGCTGTGCTCATTACGTTGCTGTTCTTCCAGTGGACGGGGCTCTATCTGTTTCAGGTGATCGGGGTTCAATTGCCCAGTTTCCAGATCGCCGGCGGACTTATCGTAGCGTCAATGGCTTGGTCCATGCTCCATGCCAATCTTTCGCGTACCCAGACGAGCCGCACGGAAGGTGTTGAAACCATGGAAAAAGAGGATTTCTCGGTTGTCCCGCTTGCGATACCGATGCTTTCCGGTCCGGGAGCCATCACGACGGTGATACTGTTGTCGCAGCAGCAGCACGACATCCACGGAGACTTCGCATTGACGGGCCTTGTACTGCTCGCCACGGCGATCCTCTATCCGGTGTTTCGCCTCGCCCATCCGCTGTTTGGCAGGCTTGGCGTCACCGGAACGCGCATTCTCACGCGCATCATGGGTATGTTGCTGTTGGCCATTGCGGTTGAATTCATACTGCAGGGCGTGGCTACTACTTTCCCGCACCTGCATTAATGACCGCTTCAGGGTTTACAGTCTGTTAGCGCTGGTCGCCGGCGGTATTAAGCAGGAATTCTAGAAGAGCTTTCTGGGCATGCAGCCGGTTTTCAGCCTCGTCCCAGACTACGCTCTGCGGGCCGTCAATGACGGCGGCCTCAACCTCGTAACCGCGGTAGGCCGGTAAGCAGTGCATGAAAACGGCATCCTTGTGCGCAAGTTGCATGAGCTTGGTGTCGACCATGTAGCCGGCGAAATCCTTCAGTCGCTGGGCCTTTTCGTGTTCCTGGCCCATGCTGGCCCAGGTGTCGGTAACGACAATGTCGGCGTTGCGAACGGCGTCTTGAGGGCTGTGAGAAAGCGTGACGTGATCGCGTGTTGTCTTCAGTATCTGGGCGTCGGGTTCATAGCCTTTGGGCGTCGCCAGATTGAGATGAAACCCGAAGCGGAATGCCGCATTCATCCATGAATGACAGACGTTATTTCCGTCGCCTATCCACGCGGCAGTCCTTCCGGCGATCGGGCCGCGCGCTTCGATATAGGTCTGGATATCCGCCAGCAGCTGGCACGGGTGATACTTGTCAGTAAGGGCGTTGATCACCGGTACCACCGAATTCTCGGCGAAACGCACCACCATGCCGTGCTCATTGGCGCGAATGACGATAACGTCAACCATGCGGGACATGACGCGCGCCGTGTCTTCAACCGGTTCACCACGGCCAAGATGGGTATCGCGCGGCGAGAGGAAGAGGCTGCTGCCACCAAGCTGGCTCATACCAGCTTCGAAAGACACGCGCGTGCGTGTCGAAGACTTCTCGAAGATCATTGCCATGGTGCGATTCTGCAGGGGCGTGTGCGCCTCTCTGCGTCGCCGCATGGCTTTGAGTTCAATAGCACGCTGAAGCAGCCGTTCGAGTTCGACAGCGGTCAGATCCAGGAGTGTCAGGAAGTGACGCGGCTTCAAAGGTTCTCGCTTTTCGGCTGAGGCGCCGCAAGAAAATCCCGGATCAACTGGCTAACGGCAGCGACGATCTGGTCAGCCTCGCTGTCCGAAATGATGAGCGGCGGCAAAAGACGCACTACTTTTTCTGCCGTGACGTTTATAATCAAGCCGGCATCCAGGGCATTCTGCATTAGTTGCTTGCACGGCCGGTCCAGCTCTACCGCCAGCATCAACCCCTTGCCGCGGATATCCTTCACGCCCACAGTTTGCGCCAGCGCCTGACGCAGTCCGCCCAGCATCCGCTCTCCAAGCAGCGCCGCACGTTGATCCAGTTTCTCGCTGCGCAGTACGTCGAGAACCGCGAGCGCTGCGCGGCACACGAGCGGATTGCCGCTGAAGGTGGACCCATGATTGCCGGGCTGAAATACGCCGGCTGCGGCGCCGCGCGCAAGGCAGGCGCCGATCGGCACGCCGTTGCCGAGGCCCTTGGCCAGTGTCATCA
>JAKBDW010000094.1:0-6142 GCA_021834245.1 Pseudomonadota bacterium | reverse complement strand
GGTCAAGTATGTCGCGTTTCCCGCCCAGGCCGCCGATAAGGGCAAGAACACCCCAGATCAACATCACCGTGCCGACCCCCTTCCATAGGTATTTCCAGCCGCCGGCATCTTTCGTCAGCGTCTGCGTGGCACCGAGATAGACACCAGTGACAATGAGCAGCGCGGCCCACAACAGCAACACCGGCACTTGCGGCAGGGAGCCAAGGAAGTAGATCGCCACCCCCAGCAGCAGTACGCCAAAAATATGTTTCACCCGATCCATCCACGGACCGGCCTTAGGCAGCAGAAAGCCGGCGCCGATGCCTATGGCGATAAGAATCACGCCCATGCCCATGGCGATGGAAAACATTATCGCGCCACCGAGAACCGGATTGCGGCTGGAAATAGAGAATTCCAGCGCTGAGATCAGCAGCGGCGACACGCACGCACCGACGATGAGTGCGGAAAACAGACCAAGCGCAAAAGTGCCGAAGAACGCTCCGCCTTTGACGCGGTGGCTATTCTTGTGGATTGCGTGGCTATGCCGATGCAAGTGGGACTGGATGAATGCCGGTACTTGGAGTTCGTAGAAGCCGAACATGGACAGTGCCAGCAGCACGAAAATCGCGCTGAACAGTCCGATCGCGTACGGATTCTGGAAATATGCCTGCAGCTGGCCGCCAGTGGCGCCAGCCAGAACCCCAGCGGCAGTGTAAGTCACTGCTGTGCCGAGAACATAAGTCAGCGACAGCAGTCCAGAGTGCAGTTTGGTGATATTGCGATCGCCTTGGCCGACGATAATGCTCGATAGGATGGGTATCATCGGCAGAACGCAAGGCGTGAAGGTCAACAGCAGGCCGGTGCCGAAAGCGGCCAGCATGGCTACCACGTAGGTCTTGAGACTCACGGGCGCTGGTGTCTCGCCGGACGCCGGAACCGACGCTGCTGCGGTCGCGTTGCCCCCCGATAGGGGCACGGCGATCGTCTTGGAAACAGGGGGATAGCAAATGCCTTTTTCCGCGCAACCTTGGTAGCTCGCGTTGAGCTGGATTGCGCTCACGCCGGATGTATCTCCCTGCAGCGGCAGAGTGACGTCGATCGGGTGGTCATAAATCTCGGTCTTGCCGATGTATGGATCGACTTTCACCCGGGCGGGCGGCATCTTATAAGTAGCTAACGTGATCCCGGGAGCGGAAACCAGGTTGAAGTGAATTTTGTCGCGATAGAGATAGTAACCCGGCGCAATCGCGATATGCGCTAGCAAAGTATGAGTATCTTGAGCGGAGACCTGGAGCTGAAATGCTTGGTCAGGTTGCAGAAACCCCTGCTCTCCCGCGGCCGGAGCGGCATCGTTCGGGGTGGCGCTGGCCTGCTGTTTTTCAGCGCGTTGACGCTCAGCTGCCGACAGATGCAGCGGCGGGAGCGTGAAATCTACGATTTTGACAAGTGGGGGATAGCAGACTCCGAGATCCGCACAACCCTGGGCGGTAACTTGCATTTTGACCGTGCGGGATTCAGGGTCATTGCGCGACAACGGTAGCAGTACAGTGACCCCGTTGCGGTAGGTTACTACATCACCCAAAAACTCATCATGTTTGCGGATGCCTTCGGGAAAAACGGGGTTCTTGAGGGTGAAACCATCACTCAGTATTTGAAATTTGAACTTGTCGCGATACAGGTAGTATCCCTTGGCGATCTTCCAATGTACGGCCACGGTGTCGGCATTGCGCACCTGGCTGCTGAGCGCGAATGCCTTGTCGGCGTTGAGAAGTGAATCCTGCCCAAAATCAGCGTAGGCAGCGGGTACCGTGACCAGGGACGCGCCCACGGCCAGCAAGGCGAAAAGCAAGTGTTTCATGCATTAATTTCCGGGTTGTTCAGCCAATTCAAAAATGCGGGCAGACCGTCCGCGATTGGGACTGCGATAATCTCAGGAAGTTCGTACGGATGCAGCGCCAGGATCCGCTCCTGAATAGAAGCATAGCGGGAAGATTGAGATTTGATCAGTACAAGGTGTTCGGAGACGCTCTCGATTTTGCCTTTCCAAGTATATATCGACTGCATCGGCGGCAGAATGTTGACACAGCTCGCCAGACCTTCGGCCACAAGCGTTTGTGCGAGATTGCTGGCCGATTGGGCGTCGGGGAGGTTGGTCATTACCAGCTGAAAGAGGCTATTTGTCATAGATGGAAACCAATCGACTCTGAAGCGGTCTCATATTCGGTCCGAACGATTGGCCGCCTACGCGGCTTTCGGACTCCTCCTTTATGTGGTTAGGGTGACATTGCACTGCGTCTTGTCACCCCCTTTTTTTTGCCTTTTTCCTGATGTCGGTTGCCCGCCGCCATTCCGCAGCCCGTCATGGCCAAAGTGCCATTCTGGAACCTCTAGAGCACTATAAAGACACTCCGACTGGCGAAATTATTTCAAAAATGGGACACACGGGGGGGTTGCCGGCAACGAATCCGCACGCCAACTGCGCTTCTGCGGGTCTCCGTTTTCCCTAAGTAATTGATTGCAAGGCATTATTATAATCCAGCGATTACTTTAAAGGATTGCCGTGCGGAAACTCATCCCAACGCTGTTTGACGCCGTGAGGTCACAAAGAACCGCCGTGGGTGAAGTGGTTACTGACTTCGCGGTTGTAAGTCTCAATGCCAATTCGGGTTGCGCCTGCATGTCCTCATCTGGTTATCAAGTGGCTAGTCTCGGTTAATAGACGGATAGATCATGACAGAGAAGGGTGCATACCGGGTGTGCAAACTCTGATGCATTTCTTGCATGCGCTCGTTGCTGGAGCGAAAACCAAGCTTCCACACGGTGTTTAATTCTGCCCGATCGGGAGTACCGGCTTTGTCCGGAAGGGCTGACAAGATAGTGGCCAGAGTTGCAAAACAGCTGTCGCGTGCCAATTAAGTCTGCCAGTCGTGCCTATGCATTTGCTTGATCTTCTTCAGGTTGCCTAATTCCCTGTGCCTGGCCACGACGACCCGAAGACCGACCGTCGTCAGCAATTGGGGCATTAATTTTGAGAGTCTTCCATCAATAACTGCGACCGGACCCGCGAATCAAGCAATTCCTGGTTTGCCCGCCTTCGGCACCGGTCCGCAAGATTGCCGTACCTCTTCAACTTTCGATAACGCCTGTGGACGGACTTCGCCGCCCACAGGGTTACCTATACCACACCAGCTCTACGCCCGCAGGCATTTCAAGCTCTTGTTACTACTTTTGACCATCCTTCTCGCGAGATGCCCACTCACGGGTGATGAAGTTCATCCCATGCGGTGCGTTCAGGCCAACATAGATCGGCGTCAAATTGCCCGTTGTTGGGTCAAGCTGCAGGATCGAGCCCTGCCCTGCGGCGTAGGCCGCGCCTGGCGTGAAGCCGCGACTGGCATCCACGCGGTAGACAATTCCCGCGGGGGTGTCGGACACCAGCATGAAAGATGATTTCGTTGGCGCCCAGCGGACGTCATCCAGCGGCCAGGGATTGCCGTACAGCACCACCGGCAGCACGCCCACAGTCTGACTGGATCCGGGGTTATGAATGAAGACCAGCTCCGAGTCCTGCTGGCTGTCCACTACCAGGTCGCCTGCCGGATCGATTGCGGAGGAGTCCGCGTCGGTCATGTTCAGGGTGACAGCAATATTGCCCAGTAGCAGGGTCGTTGGGGTACTGGACATCAGCGCCGGCGTCAGATGAAAGGTCTTGCCATCGCTGTTCAGGCTCATGGTGTAAAGAGCCGGCCCCGTATTAACCCCATACTGCGCCGTAGCACCACTACTGTCCGTCGAGTACGGTGCCAGATTGGGGCTGGGAGTCATTGTGGTCGTTGGCGAAGAGGCGCTAACGTAGACTTGGTTGTTTACCAGTTTCATGTCGTCCAAGCCGCCACCATGCGGCAGGGGGGCCGCTCCGGTATCCGGCGTGTATGTCGCCTGGGTGTTGCTGGCGAGATTAATGACGGTGAGTTTCGGATTGCCGTCTTCATCGGCGCTCACCCATAGGGTAGTGGCGTTGTAGGCCAGCAGACCGTCGATGTGCCCAGGGGCGGTGAAGGTTTGGACGATCTTGCCGTGGAGGTCGTACTCCACAACCTGACCCGATGCCGGCGCACTGCCAATAGGTGTTCCATCGGGGTTCACGCTGTCCTGGTAGCCGATGAACACGTTTTGGCCGATCTGGATGATGTCATCCGGGTGCGTTGAGCCCGCCGGGTTCTGCGCGAACACCGAGATCTTGTAGCCGGACATGGCCGCCTGCACCGAAGCTGGTACGGTCGCATGCTGTGGCGCGGCGAAGCTTGCGCCACTGAAGGCGTTAAGCGTTGGGACGAGGATTAGCGGCAGAAGCAGTTTGGTTCTTGTCATTTAAATCTTCTCCTTGGGAACGGCCCTGCATTATTGTTGCCGCGTGTGAAAGAGATGTGACGCTTCGGTATCGGCCTGACGTTAGTCGCCATCGACGATTTTTGTGGCCCAACAAGACAATAATTGGCTCGCGAGGCACGCAGTATGCTCCGACCAATTTGGCAAGGACGTCCCAGCGGTCTTTCTTCTATTGGAGACACTCAGAAAACCAACGTCTCGATTTTTACGGTCCGATTGCCTGCGACAGCGATGACTGAACCGCTTTAAGCATCTTTGCTTGGCTGTGCCACTTAGCAAAAAAATGCCCAAAGCAGTCACGGCGACCATCCCTGATTACAAGTCGATGGACCACGCGCTGTTTTTGTCCTCACTGACGGAGCGAAGGCCATGGTTCCGTCTGTTGCCGATTTAGGTGCGCCCTTCGCAATTGAAAAAGCTCAAGAATGCAAACTGGCATCCTTAAATGCCGCAGCCGTCCCGTCCGGACAATGGGATCGGTTGTTAAGGGACCGGTAAGGTATTGTTTTATCGCAAGATTGGAGTCGAATGGGCGCAGTGTTTCCGCCCCATTAGGACCGGCCTGTTAGTGGCTAGGCTGTCAAAACTATTGGCGCGCGACAACAACAGCGCTAGGACTTGACATAGAGGCGATTGCCCCTATCATTAGCACTCACCTGAGGCGAGTGCTAATAAGCAGCGACCCGCCTCCGAGGTTCAAATTTGTCATTGGCAAGATCAGGAGGAAAAGCAATGACTGCTCAATCTGCTAAGAAACCAGGAGAAGCATCCGTGAAAATCCGTCCACTGCATGACCGTGTAATCGTGCGCCGTTTGGAAGAAGAGCGCAAAAGCGCTGGCGGCATCGTCATTCCCGACACCGCTAAGGAAAAGCCGATTCAGGGCGAAGTAATCGCAGCTGGAAAGGGCAAGATTCTTGAAAACGGACAGGTGCGTCCATTGGACGTGAAGGTCGGCGACAAAATTTTGTTCGGCAAGTATTCAGGCACCGAGGTTAAGGTCGGTGACGAGGAAGTTCTCGTCATGCGTGAAGAAGACATCATGGGCGTAGTCGAAGGCAAGTAATTGCCGGCCCTGAAAATATTACGAACTAAGTGAGGAAAGTTTTATGGCAGCTAAAGACGTATTATTTGGTGATTCCGCGCGCATTCGCATGCTGCGTGGTGTCAACATTCTGGCCGACGCGGTTAAGGTAACCCTCGGACCGAAGGGCCGGAATGTGGTTCTCGACAAAGCTTTCGGCGCACCGACCATCACCAAGGATGGCGTGTCCGTCGCGAAGGAAATCGAGCTCAAGGACAAATATGAAAACATGGGCGCCCAGATGGTCAAGGAGGTTGCTTCGCAGACCTCTGATGTCGCCGGTGACGGCACGACCACGGCTACGGTACTGGCCCAGGCGCTGCTGCGCGAAGGTCTGAAGTCCGTTGCAGCGGGCATGAATCCGATGGATTTGAAGCGCGGCATCGACAAGGCCGTGACCTCGGCCGTTGAGGCCTTGAAGAAGCTATCCAGGCCCTGCTCCGACCACAAGGAAATCGCCCAGGTCGGCACAATTTCCGCGAACTCCGATGAATCCATCGGCAAGATCATTGCCGAAGCCATGGATAAGGTCGGCAAGGAAGGCGTCATCACGGTGGAAGAAGGCTCAGGTCTTGAGAACGAGCTGGAAATCGTTGAGGGCATGCAGTTTGATCGAGGCTATCTGTCTCCGTATTTCATCAACAAGCAGGAAACGATGAGCACGGAAATCGAGAGTCCGTTTATCCTGATC
>JAKBDW010000561.1:0-6149 GCA_021834245.1 Pseudomonadota bacterium | reverse complement strand
ATGAAAGCGAATGCACCATTGTCGCGAGTGGTCGATCATCCGGTGCTGCCTGCAGCGCATCGCGAATCTGCTGGTGGGCCGACGCGACGGCTGCGTCCATGTCGCGAGGTGGTTCATCCAGCGACATCGCACCGCGGAAAAAGCGACCTACGGCATTCATAAGACAGATCGCGGCCTCCTGGGTGCCAGGTTTGCGCAAAATACGCTCTGACACCGCCATGAAACTCTGGCCGGACTTGCCTAAAAGTCGCAGCATGCGCAAGGCGTAATCATTGCCCGCATGCGCTAGCGATTCCAGCACACTGAGGTATTGAGCAAGGTCCGCCCGCGCCGGCATTTGGTCGGGAAGTACATCCGGCGTCGCTTCTAGAAAACCGATTTGATAAATGTTCTTGTGGCGCCCCTTCTCCCAAATACGCCGCCGAACCTCGTCGTCGACAAGCCCAGGTTGGAGCACCAGGCGGACGGTCGCAATAACGGGAAGTGGCTCGGTCTCGAAAGGTAGGTACTCGACCAAATATTCGGCAAGCACCTTACCCATAAGGCCGTTTACGACGCACTCACGTTCAAGCATGCAGCGTGCGATATCCGCGGTTGGCAGCGCCCACCATGCACGACGGGCCAGCTCGTCGGTAAGTCCAGTGGCACCGGCGACCGCAACCACTGCCTCCGGCTCCCCCAGCATGAGCAATTCGGCAAGACGCGCGTCCCGCGCCTGACCCATGCGCGTCCAACGCTGCAGGAAGGCCGGATAACCGCCGGGTGATCCCAGCACGTGTCCGGACAGCAGCTCGCGCACCGACCGCAAATACTGTTCAGCACGGCCGGTGGGGTTAAGTTTGACCTTTGCTTCCTGGTCCCCGTAGAGACCGTACACGGTCATGTTCTGCTCATCCACCCGAATCGCCTCAATGGGGTTGGATAGCAGAACATTCAGCCGCAAGAAATCCTGGTCACTGAGCTCCATGGTTCCGCCGAGCGGCGCGAATGCGCCCGCAATTTAGTTCAATTGAATGCGCTGGCCCCAAGGTACCGGAGCCTTGCCCTTTACCAGCCAAATTACGGGGAAAACCGGGGGATTTTCGGGAAATTCGCCGTCTGCGTCGGTGAAATAAAGCAAAAGGTCAGGCTGGCGGTCTTGCCGCTCTATCCAGTCAAAGGCCGGGGCGAAGCTAGTTCCGCCTCCCCCAGACAATGCCTCCGGCAATGTCAGTTCCTCCCATGGCTCGTAACGCCAGGGACCGTCTTCGCTCATCTTGTCGTCGCACGCATGTAGTGTAATTCGGGCGCGCAGCTGGCCCTTGAGGGCATCGACCTCGGCCAGAAACTCGCGCATTTCATTGTCACCAACCGATCCGCTGGTATCGAGTATGACCGCCAGCTCGACCTGACTACTGCGCAGACTGGGCAGGATTGCCTGTCCTTCCCTGCGCGAGGGACGCATAAAACTGTAATCGTCACGCGCCGTCGCGCTCATATAGCGTGCAAGCAACATACGCCACGGCAATTGCGGCTGCAGTAAGTGATCCACTAGCCGCGCCATGGATGCACTCAGTCTTCCCGCCTGCATCGCCTGCTGAGCAGCCCCGGCGAGACGCTGGCGCCATTGCACGCCCAGCGTCTCGCGTTCGTGTTCATTCAGCGGTTCCGGCTGTCGCGCGCCTTGTTCAGACCCAGGCGACGCGCCTTTGCCCTCTTCAGGGCTTGCTTCATGCGGTACATGACTAGCCCCACCGTCATCACCAGAGCCACCGCGCCCCGAGTCATTGCCTTCCTTCCCGTCATCATCGTAAAGATGCTGATCAAGCGGCTCCTGATCGTCATTTTCCTGGATACAGGGATAGATTTCCTCGGCGGTCATGCCATCGTAGCAATCAAGCACGAGCGTGCCGGGCGGTGGCAAAAGACCGTCATCCATCAACAGGGGGTTGACCGCGTAATCGCAAGCCAAGTCCCATCTCTGTTTTACACGGTGCTGACGGCGCATGAAATGCGCCAATGCACAGTGCAAAGCTTCGTGCGCGAGCACGAACTGCGTTTGCTCCAGATTCAGGGCAGAGATGTAGTCACGATTATAATAAAAGCTGCGCGCATCAGTAGCCGTCGTCTTGCACCACGAGGGATCACCCGGGACCATTGGCAATCTCAGCACCAGCGCACCGAGAAATGGCTTGTCTAAGATGAGTCTCGCGCGCGCCGCCGCGAGCTTCGTCTCGATTTCATTTTTCGCGGCCATCGAATTTACATATCGAACAGCATTACGTCCGCAATATTTTTCGCCCAGCTACTGAACTGGGGCAGCGAGAACAACTTGCGACCTACCGCCCGCTGCATGTCGGACACGAGCATCACTCCCATTTCGCGCTGCGGAAAACGGCCCGCGTAGTCCAAAATGTGGCCGTAGACACGGTTTTCGTCCGCTGTGTCGCGCACGCGTAGCGCCCTTCCCACGAGTGCCGTGGCCACCGCATATTGCAGATCGGTTTCGCGCGGCACGGGCACAGTTTCGCCGCTAATGATTGCGTCGATGTCGGGCAAGTTGTCGAGATTGTCGACAAAAGCCTGCAACTCAATAGCCGCCGCCGGACCGACACAAGCCTGCAGGGCACCGCGTAACAAATCCGGCTGATCGCCGAATTTCTGCAACGCACGATGGGCAAATTCCCAAGAACGCGGACTGGGAAATGCCACCGGGTTATGCGCGGCATTGAAATCAAACAGCAGCTCCGGACGAAAACGCAAAAATGCGATGACGCGCTCATCGATGTCATTCGCGTAGGCCCAAATAACCCAATCATCCAGATGGGCCTCCACTTCAAAATGCGAGAATCGATTCGCCAGCGGAGCCGGCATGCTGTAGGTCACTCCGCGGTCGCCTTGACGATTGCCGGCGGCAAATATCGCCCACTGATCCGGTATTCGATAGGCGCCAAGGCGCCGATCGAGTATGAGCTGATAAGCTGCCGCCGAAACAGTCGGCGCAGCCGAGGTGATCTCATCCAGAAACAATATCCCTGCTGGCCCATGGCGCACGACATCAGGAAGCATCGCCGGAATCGCCCATTCCACCAGTCCGTCGACGCGAAAGGGTATGCCGCGTAGGTCTGTGGGCTCCATCTGAGACAGGCGGATATCGACAACGGGAACGGCATGCCGGGCAGCGATTTGCGCAACCATCTGCGACTTCCCGACCCCTGGGGGGCCCCATAGCATTACGGGAGTGTGGTGGCCTTCCCGGGCACTAGTGAATTCCCGGTCCAAAATGGCAAGCAGGTGCAGCGGACGCATGACTTCTCCATCGAAAGCGACTTGGAAAGGACTGTCGCAGAACACGAACCAGTATACAAGATTTGGTCCCGCCTTAGGGCAAAACCAATCAATTCGGCGTGTGGCGCTACGCCAATTTCGTGAGAATTACCGGCAAACGTCGAATACGCCGACCAGTGGCGGCGAATATGGCGTTCGTTAACGCTGGCGCGATCGGGGGCACGCCCGGCTCGCCCACGCCACCCGGTTCGGCCGAGCTGGAAACGATGTGCACATCTACCGTGGGCATTTCATCGATACGTAAAACCGGATAATCGGTGAAGTTATGCTGCTGGACTCTGCCGCGTAAAAGGGTAACTTCTTCCTTAAGCGCCGCGCTTAGGCCAAAAACAACCGCACTCTCCATCTGGGATTCGACAATCGCGGGATTAACAACGATACCGCAGTCCACGGCGCATACTACGTGGTGCACTCGTACGTGCCCCTCGTCTGTGACTGACACCTCAACAACTTGAGCCACATGACTACCGAAGGACGAATGCGCTGCAATCCCGCGGTAGCGGCCTGCGACCGCCGGTTTCCCCCAGCCTGACTTCGCGGCGGCCAGGTCCAGCACAGCCTGCAGGCGCGGCGCGGTTGCGAGCAGTTTTCGGCGAAAAGCATAGGGGTCAGCTTTAACTGTATTGGCGATCTCGTCGATGAAACTCTCGACGACAAAAGCGTTCTGCGAATGGCCCACCGAACGCCAAAAGCCTACCGGTACGCCGGAATCATGACACACATAATCGATCGCAATGTTATCAATGGCGTAAGGAATGTCGGCGGCGCCCTCCACTGAAGACGAATCAGTTAGGAAACCCGCAATATAGCCCGCAACATCTGCCGTTGCGCGGCGGGCCAGTAATGGTAACCATCCGGGCAGAAGGGCTGGTGCGAACTCAGGCACCACGCGAGCCATTATCGAAGGACCGACAATACGATGCGTCCATGCTACTACGTCTGCCGTTTTATCGAGACCCGCGTGCATAACATGAAAGGTGGCTGGACGATAGTAGTCATGGCGCACGTCTTCTTCGCGCGACCAAATTAGCTGAACCGGTTGACCTACGGCTTGGGCGATGCGCACGGCTTGTGCCACGAAATCCTGCTCACTACGTCTGCCGAATCCGCCGCCCAGGTAGGTGGTGTGCACAACAACCGCGGAACGTGGCAGCCCGGCAATCTCGGCGGCGACCTCCTGCGCACCGGACTGTGCCTGGGTGGGTACCCATAGCTCGCAGCGATCAGACCGCACGTCCGCAGTACAGTTCATGGGCTCCATGGTCGCATGTGCGAGGAACGGTAGTTCGTACTCGCCGCGCAAAACATGCACCGCTCGTTCGAGCGCCCGCCCGGCATCTCCTTGGTGGCGCACACTGCGCCCCGTGGTCAGCGCAAGTTGCCGGTACTCACTGCGGATGGAATCGCTCGAAAGTTGCGTGTGAGTTCCATCGTTCCATTCGCACATAACCGAACCAATCGCGCTTTGCGCCTGCCACCAAGTATCCGCAACAACGGCGACAGCGTCACCTAGCGGAACCACCGCTCGGACGCCAGGCATAACCTTGGCACGGCTGTCGTCCACACGCGACAGCTTTCCCCCAAAGACAGGTGCCTGCGCGATCGCCGCAAATAGCATGCCGGGTACTCGCACATCTATGCCGAATTGGGCGCTGCCATTGACCTTGGACGGTGTATCCAGCCGTGGAATGCGGGCACCTATGACACGGAAAGCTTGTGCCGGTTTCAGCGCGACTTTGGGTGGAGCTTTGAGTTTGGCCGCACTGGCGGAAAGTGCCCCGTAGGAGATGCGCTGCACAGGATGTGCACCTGTCACGAATCCGTTGTCGGCGCGACAGAGTTCCGGAGACAGATTCCAGAGACGGGCTGCCGCCTCTACTAGCAGAGTCCGCGCCACGGCGCCGGCTTCGCGCAGTTGTTTCCAAGATGCCCTTACGCTGGTGCTACCACCCGTCGCCTGTAGTCGAAGAATGGTATTGGCGTATCTGGCGGTATCCGCGAGGGCGAACTCGACATGAATCGCCGCGGGATCAACCTCGAGTTCCTCCGCCACTAACATGGGCAATGCGGTTGTCACACCCTGACCCATCTCGGATTTGTCCACGATCACCGTAACGCGGTCATCCGCATCGATGCGGACCCAGGCATTGGGTTCGAAACAAGCGTGACTTGTCGAATCGACACCAGAAGCGACCGCGGGTTCCCAGCCGACACCAACAAGAAGTCCGCCCGCAACACCCGCGCAGATCTTGATGAACTGTCGTCTATCGTGATTTGTTCCTGTCATCGCTATCTCCGACAGCGCAGTGAAGTCATTCTAGTCTGCCGCAATAGTTCTGTCTTGGAGAGAATTGAGAGAAGCCGCCTTTAGCAACGAACAGGATCTGCGCAGCCCCCATCGATGTCACGACGAATCCGCGGCGACAACTCGCGTTACTCAAATTGCACCGCGGTTGGCGACCGTACATAAGTGGCAGTGGTACGGCGTCAGCATACTCATATAGCAGCGGGATACACAAGTTAATGCGGTGAAGCATCGCAATTTACTTCACTTACCAGAAACTAGCGCAGACAAGATCCAAAAACTCCCAATGCACCGCCGAGCGATGCCTACTCTCTGGGAAATTCTTCGAGTGCGGGAAAATCATGGGCGAACTTGCGAATCCACTCGAGTGCGGCTTCTTGCCGCGAAAGGTCGCGGCCTTCACGCTCGCGCAGCTCTTTGCGGTAATGCTCAATGTGGCAAACCTGCTGAACCATTCGCGCCTGAAAACGATCAACCTTATCCGCAAAATCAACACCTATGGCAAAATGTCCCTTCT